>NZ_JBFRJF010000091.1:0-591 GCF_041468745.1 Vibrio sp. 10N.286.52.F8 | reverse complement strand
GCTCAATGAGCGCCGTTTTTGTATTCTAATTTAAGCTCTAAAAATTATAGAGACTCAGTGAACGTACGTGCGATAACGTCACGTTGCTGTTCAGTTGTTAGAGAGTTGAAACGTACAGCGTAACCCGATACACGGATAGTTAGCTGTGGGTAGTTCTCTGGGTGAGCAACTGCGTCTTCTAGCGTTTCACGCTTAAGAACGTTAACGTTTAGGTGTTGACCACCTTCGATGCGTGGTGCTGCTTCGATTGCAACTTCACGGCTTTCGTACTCGCCTAGGTCTGCAGCTGAGATAACTTGGTCAGCTTCGAAACCTGCAGTAGCAACAACACAACGAGCTTCATTCTTCTCGCTATCTAGTAGCCAGATTGAGTTTAGTAGGTCATCGTTTGCTGCTTTAGTAATTTGAATACCTTGGATCATAACTATCTCCTAGTCCACTAAATGTGGTTTGATTATGGTGTTAACTTTCGATTTTTATTGAGCTGGGTAATATATACCTAATATTAGTAAGGTTAACATTGATTTAAGTCAAAAAACAACCAAAAACCATATTTTTACAAAGGTGATTATATTGAGGTAAATCAATAAA
>NZ_JBFRJF010000090.1:0-223 GCF_041468745.1 Vibrio sp. 10N.286.52.F8 | reverse complement strand
CCAAATTGTTAAAGAGCAAGAGTTTTTAAAGCATTAAACTTTCAAAACCATTTTTAAATACACTCAGTTTTCTATTACTAAGAAAAGTGTGCTTAAAGATGGTGGGCGATACCGGGCTCGAACCAGTGACCCCCTGCTTGTAAGGCAGGTGCTCTCCCAACTGAGCTAATCGCCCATGATAGTTTTGATTCCTTCATGGAGAAAGAATGGTGGAGCTATGCGG
>NZ_JBFRJF010000089.1:0-206 GCF_041468745.1 Vibrio sp. 10N.286.52.F8 | reverse complement strand
TCCAAATTGTTAAAGAGCTTGATTTCAATAAAATGAACCATTTTTAAAGATTCTTAAGGAAGAACACTTAAAGATGGTGGAGCTATGCGGGATCGAACCGCAGACCTCCTCGCTGCCAGCGAGGCGCTCTCCCAGCTGAGCTATAGCCCCATCTGGAAAAGTATTTCTACTCTTAACTTATTAAACCATCAATCTGTGTGGGTACT
>NZ_JBFRJF010000088.1:0-514 GCF_041468745.1 Vibrio sp. 10N.286.52.F8 | reverse complement strand
TGATTTAGGAAACAAAGCCCCTTTCCTCCTTCGGCCGCTACGTAAAGAACTGAGCCCTCTTCAACATTACAGTTGTTCCACTTTTGTCCACTTACGATTGCTGCGGCTATTGAAAGTAGAACAAAGTTTTTAAATGATGCTGGAGGTCCTGAAATGCATCCCAAGGCTTCTTTTGGTATTAACTCTTCAATCAGCCATTGGGTATCTTCTTCGTAACCGTGTGAACCTCGAGTTAGAGAGTACTGTGTGACGTTTATTTCTGATCGTTGAATTGATACTTCAAATTTGTTCTCGGTAAATGAGCTAACTATCTTTAGATTCTGTAGCTCTAAAGTTTCATTTTGGGTCAGGTTAATAACTTGATGGGAAGTTGGTGAATTTTTTCCATTTCATATTATTTGTTTAGTGCGGTTTTCTGCGTTACCAAACACAGTGTGATAAGTTTTTCTTTCAAAAACAAGAGGTAGATTACTAAAGTCGAATGGATAAGTGTGTCTGTAGTGGTACGCTGAAT
>NZ_JBFRJF010000087.1:0-449 GCF_041468745.1 Vibrio sp. 10N.286.52.F8 | reverse complement strand
TCGATTGAGTACGCTAGGTCACCAGACACAGGCGCATCATCAACCGCAGTCACACTTACATCGATGTTCGCAGAGACCGTATCGGTACCATCTGATACATCGAAACCGAAGTTTACGTCGCCATTGAAGTTTTCATTTGGCGCAAAGGTGTACGTACCGTTACCGTTGTCGGTCAGAATACCGTCACCGCCATCGTAGGTCACACCTTCAACCGTTAGGTTGTCACCTTCAATATCAGTAGCACCGGTTAACAGGTCAGCATCGGTGAAGATAAGCGTTCCATCTTCTTCAACACTGAACTGTTGATCTTGAGGGACAGGCAGGTCATTAACTGGGTTAACGGTTAGATCCGCAGAAGCCTGAACGGTGTTAGTACCATCAGAGATATCGAAGCTGATATCGATGTCACCGTTGAAGTTCTCATCTGGCGTGATGGTGAAACTGCCATC
>NZ_JBFRJF010000086.1:0-416 GCF_041468745.1 Vibrio sp. 10N.286.52.F8 | reverse complement strand
CCAAATTGTTAAAGAGCAATAAGACTTCTTGTGAAGTTCATTTTCTAAAGACTCTCACAGTCGAAAAATCCAACCAACGACATAAGAAGTGGTTTGGAGGTTTAACTTCCAAGAATATTTAGAGAATGGTGGGCGATACCGGGCTCGAACCAGTGACCCCCTGCTTGTAAGGCAGGTGCTCTCCCAACTGAGCTAATCGCCCACTAAAAGTTTTAATTCTTTCGTGGAGAAAGAATGGTGGGTCGTGCAGGATTCGAACCTGCGACCAATTGATTAAAAGTCAACTGCTCTACCAACTGAGCTAACGACCCAATGGTATCCCGTAGGGGAGTCGAACCCCTGTTACCGCCGTGAAAGGGCGGTGTCCTAGGCCTCTAGACGAACGGGACACTGCAACTTATCTCTACTTTAAAAGT
>NZ_JBFRJF010000085.1:0-208 GCF_041468745.1 Vibrio sp. 10N.286.52.F8 | reverse complement strand
TGATTAGGTTTAGAAAAGTTAAGAGACGATATTGGGTCTGTAGCTCAGCTGGTTAGAGCGCTCGCCTGATAAGCGGGAGGTCGGTGGTTCAAGTCCACTCAGACCCACCAATATCGACCTAGATGGGGCTATAGCTCAGCTGGGAGAGCGCCTGCCTTGCACGCAGGAGGTCTGCGGTTCGATCCCGCATAGCTCCACCATCTTTAAG
>NZ_JBFRJF010000084.1:0-471 GCF_041468745.1 Vibrio sp. 10N.286.52.F8 | reverse complement strand
CACAGATTGATTAGGTTTAGAAAAGCAAAGAGATGAAGAACTCCCAAGTTCTTCGAAATTTGTTTCTACTTTTAAAGTAGAGATAAATTGCAGTGTCCCGTTCGTCTAGAGGCCTAGGACACCGCCCTTTCACGGCGGTAACAGGGGTTCGACTCCCCTACGGGATACCACTTCCTTCAAGAAGTAAAAAGGGTCGTTAGCTCAGTTGGTAGAGCAGTTGACTTTTAATCAATTGGTCGCAGGTTCGAATCCTGCACGACCCACCATTTCCTCCCAAGGAAATAAAATTTGGGGCGATTAGCTCAGTTGGGAGAGCACCTGCCTTACAAGCAGGGGGTCACTGGTTCGAGCCCGGTATCGCCCACCATTTCCTCCCAAGGAAATAAAAATATGGGGCTATAGCTCAGCTGGGAGAGCGCCTGCCTTGCACGCAGGAGGTCTGCGGTTCGATCCCGCATAGCTCCACCATTC
>NZ_JBFRJF010000083.1:0-202 GCF_041468745.1 Vibrio sp. 10N.286.52.F8 | reverse complement strand
CCGCATAGCTCCACCATTCCTTCCATTAGGAATTAAAACTTTATGGGCGATTAGCTCAGTTGGGAGAGCACCTGCCTTACAAGCAGGGGGTCACTGGTTCGAGCCCGGTATCGCCCACCATCTTTAAGCATTCTCGTAAGAGAGTATTTAAAAATGGGTTTAAAAGTTTAACACTTAAAACTCTTGCTCTTTAACAATTTGG
>NZ_JBFRJF010000082.1:0-4518 GCF_041468745.1 Vibrio sp. 10N.286.52.F8 | reverse complement strand
CGAGGCACCATTATTTGGTGCTTAACAAATAATGGTCTTTATAGACCTGATGTTGACACAAATAATTCCCCTTTAGTTCAGTTGGTAGAACGGCGGACTGTTAATCCGTATGTCGCAAGTTCAAGTCTTGCAAGGGGAGCCACATTCAAGAAAGCCAAGTCGAAAGACTTGGCTTTTTTTCGTTTGAACAAAAACAAACTCTATTCAATATACACATCAGCTCCTCACTAACTCTTAATCAGTCTCGATAAATTGAGTTATCTCCTTTTAGTACTCTTACTACAGCAGTTGATTCTAAGTTCTATAAAGCATATCCACTACAACAGAACCAACGCCTTATAAAGTTCATGACCCGCTAATATTCACATTAAAACAAATAGAACCAAGTCCTGTTACTTTTTTTTCTTCGAAAATTTAATCCCTATCATACTTTGATGTCTTTCTAGTATCTGCCCTACACCACTTAGATTAAGATTCGATGAATTATACCTAATACTAATTATTGAATCGCTGCGCGGGGAAATATGAAACTAAAAACGCAAGCTTACTTATTATCGGGCATCATCTTGATCGCCCTGCTAGCACTGACGGCTACAGGCTTATGGACCTTAAGAGTTGCTAGCAACATGGACAACAAAGCTCGCGTAACAGAGCTGTTTAAGAGCGCATACAGCATTCTTACTGAAGTCGAAAAAATGGCGATTGATGGCACACTAGAAGAAGAGCAAGCCAAGCAACTAGCTACTCGCCTTCTACGCAACAACATCTATAAAGATAATGAATATGTTTACGTAGCCGATGAGAACATGACGTTTATCGCGACACCATTAGATCCTCAACTGCACGGAACCAGTTTTAACGACTTTAAAGATGGCGACGGCAATAGTGTTGGGCAGCTAATCCAAAGAGTACTTGGTAATCGTACTGGCGAGATCATTGAGTACACCTGGACACAAAAACTGCCAGATGGAACGATTGAAGAAAAACTGTCTATTGCAGAGAAAACGCCACATTGGGGTTGGGTTGTCGGCACTGGTATCGGGTTCAATGAAGTTAACGCTCGTTTTTGGTCTACTGCTCAATGGCAGCTATTCCTTTGTGTCGTGATTGCTGGTCTTATTCTGGCGAGCCTAATTGTATCCATTAAACGCATGCTAGCGCTTCTTGGCGGCGAACCTAAAGACGTACGAGAAGCAGTACAAGCCGTAGCACAAGGTCGAATTCAAACCTCTTTCGAAACTCAGGCAATTGACGGCAGTATCTATCACGCCGTACAACAAATGAGTAAGTCATTGGCTGAGCTAGTATCAAACCTTGACGCTTCAATGCTGGCATTAAGAGGCGAACTGCAGCGCGTAGAAGATCGCGCTGGGTCAATTGGTCAACTGACAGACACCCAACAGCAATCAACAGAGATGATCGCGACAGCAATGACCGAGATGGCCTCTTCAGCCAATAACGTAGCTGCTTCAGCTAGCGATACCGCGCGCAACACCGACGAGGCCGACAAACAGAGCCAGCATACCCAACAACTCATTCACAACACAGTAGATAACATTCAAGGCTTAGCAGGCCAACTAGGCACAGCAAGCGAAGCTGTCGCTAACCTAGATAACGATGTAAACAACATTGCAAAAGTATTGGATGTGATTGGTGATATAGCGGAGCAAACTAACCTATTGGCACTAAATGCAGCCATTGAAGCAGCTCGAGCTGGCGAACAAGGTCGTGGATTTGCTGTTGTAGCAGATGAGGTTCGTAACCTTGCAGGCAGAACACAATCGAGCACAAAAGAAATCCAATTAATGATTAATAACCTTCAAGAGGGATCTCGCAACGCAATTCAAACCATGGAAGTGTGTGCCGCGACCAGTGAAAGCACCGTAACAGAGTCTCAAAACGCCTCTGAAGCACTACAACAGATTGTTGTCGCATTAGAGTCCATTTCATCAATGAGTCATCAAATCGCAACAGCGGCCGCTGAGCAGACTCAGGTGAGCGATGATATATCGAAGCGTATCAATATGATCGAAGAGAGCGGTAACCAACTGAGCAATGTCGTAACAGAAAGTCATAACAGCACCCAAACTCTTGCCTCTCTTTCCAACGAATTAGAAGCTTGGGTTAATAGGTTTGAAGTAAAACACTAAACTCCCTAGAAAATTTTCAAATAAAAAAGCACGTTTTCATACGTGCTTTTTTTATTTCGGCGCCCATTCAGTGTAGTTAACCGTAGTTTTACTATCTTTTAGGGCATGCTAGACCTAGGTTTTTCACCCCAAATGAGCAAAAACAACCCACTAAGTATAGAAAAACATCAAACGATACTTTTTTTGCAATTTAATGTTGACCCAGAACGCGAAAACACGTTTAATACACCTCGTCGCCCGGATAGCTCAGTCGGTAGAGCAGAGGATTGAAAATCCTCGTGTCGGTGGTTCGATTCCGCCTCCGGGCACCACAATTTATTTGTTGGTGTCTTAGACAACAACAGTAAAGCACAAAGAAATATTATGTGCCGACTTAGCTCAGTAGGTAGAGCAACTGACTTGTAATCAGTAGGTCACCAGTTCGACTCCGGTAGTCGGCACCATTTCTTTAAAGCTTTAAGAATAATTCCCCTTTAGTTCAGTTGGTAGAACGGCGGACTGTTAATCCGTATGTCGCAAGTTCAAGTCTTGCAAGGGGAGCCAAGTTAATCATCAAGCATAAGCTTTTTGATTCATGATGCCGACTTAGCTCAGTAGGTAGAGCAACTGACTTGTAATCAGTAGGTCACCAGTTCGATTCCGGTAGTCGGCACCATTCTCTTGATTAGAGACTAAACAATCAATTCCCCTTTAGTTCAGTTGGTAGAACGGCGGACTGTTAATCCGTATGTCGCAAGTTCAAGTCTTGCAAGGGGAGCCAATTAAAAGAAGCCGCATCATTGATGCGGCTTTTTTGCATCTAAAGATCCTAACTTATTAATACAACTACCCTCACCTTTCAAATACCATATTCAATTCAGAAACCAACCGTTTTTATATCCTTCCAAAGCTACAAATCTTCGCTACTTAATGCTCTTCAAAATCTCCCAACAACAAACGACACATTCACGTAAGAGTCAGTCACAGTACGTTGCTACTCATTTTATTGACTAGGAGATCGGTTGAAAAAATCAATACTAAGTTTGGAGGTAAGAAAGCTAAATAACGAATCAAGTAAGCGCTGAAAAGCTCTGTAAGACACTTCAATCCAAATTGATACACAGATTACTCTTTATCAAAACTATCCACTACAATAGCGCCCATAGAGGCTGGCATTGAAATAACAATCACTCTTTTGATCGATACGACGGGATCACTCAATAGAGGTAATTTGTCCAGGCAAGTCAGTACCAAAGCAACGACCAATGCCGTCATAACATAAGCAATCACTATTCTGAAAATAAACACCGGCAACCGAGCAACAACATCTTTTTGAAAGACACTCTCATACGTATAGAAGCCTAAGAACACCGCAGACAGTAAAAATAGCAGCAATAGATTAGCGGTAGGTAAAGTCTCCCCTAACTTCCAAGCCTCTTCAGAAAAAGAAATCGGCACGGCCAAGGCAAAAGATCCCACAAAGATCTGGCTCGCATCTTCAAAGTTAAAACTCAATTTCATAATTCGACCCATTAGGTTTAAGGCTTTATCTAATTCTGAAAAGAATCACAAAACTATCCGCCGATGATTTGGGGGATTTTTATTTCTACTAAGCAAACAGTAGTGACCTTCTAGCTTCATCTTAGTCGCAATAACCAAAACATAGCTTGAACTAACCAGCAAGAAATCAATATGCTCAGAGCAAAACGGTCAACACGACTGATTAATATCGAGTCAACAAACACATCAAAATCGAAGACAGAGTGGTAACCCCTAATATACCAGCACCTAGAACCAAAGAATCTAAATCCGCAGGGTGATAAACGTCACTTCACGAATACGAGGGATGCTCTATTTCTTAGCTTATATACCCCTCAGGCACCACTTGGGAACACACTTAGCGACTCTCACCTTTAAGCTGAATCTAGCCTACTTTCACCCTTTGAAGTACTTAGAACGAGTCGCTCAATACCATCGAGAGTGGTTTTAAGCTCAATGCATAACAAGAGACATTAAGTCGACTCATTATGAGCTCTAGCGTTCTTAAGAGAAGCCTCCATGATAGAGCCCTAATTACACGTATCCTATAGATTCACAGATAGAGCAGAAGTCAGATTTCGTAGCCGAAAGGCTGTTAACTAATACTGAGAGCCGCTCACTTAATAAAGGAAACATCTACAGCGCGTATGGCTCGAGTATCTGAATGCTAAACTTAAAGCTATATACGTTTGAAATAATGCTCGAGTCACCTCACAGTTGGAATCAGAAATAATGTAGTCGTAATCATGAGTTGGTTTGAGGAACACCTAATACCAATTAAAGTAAAAATGTGGTCTAATTAGGATTGATGAATTATTGTGAAATTTAGCTATGGATAGCCTTAATAACA
>NZ_JBFRJF010000081.1:0-300 GCF_041468745.1 Vibrio sp. 10N.286.52.F8 | reverse complement strand
AGGCTTACCTAGAAAAATATGACTTAACGGTAAATTGGGGAATTGAAGACTGGCAAACTATCGACTTTCTAGACGGAAAGCTCACCGCGGTTCCGGCTTTGCACGGCCATGGATGGATTCACAAGGTAATGGCTAATGGTGTTGGATTTTTCTTGGAGCTCCCCAATGAGCCTTCTATTTACATTAGCGGTGATACAGTTCTAACCGATGATGTAAAACGAGCGTTGACTGAGTTGAAACCTGATATCACAGTAGTCGCGGCAGGTCGTGCTCGTATGGACGTTGGTCAACCGTTATTGA
>NZ_JBFRJF010000080.1:0-300 GCF_041468745.1 Vibrio sp. 10N.286.52.F8 | reverse complement strand
AGGCTTACCTAGAAAAATACGACTTAACGGTAAATTGGGGAATTGAAGACTGGCAAACTATCGACTTTTTAGGCGGAAAACTAACTGCGGTTCCTGCTTTACACGGTCATGGTTGGATTCATAAGCTAATGGCAAATGGCGTCGGATTTTTCTTAGAGCTTCCCAATGAACCCTCTATCTATATTAGCGGAGATACGGTTCTAACCGATGATGTAAGACGAGCTTTGAATGAGTTAAAACCCGACATCACAGTGGTGGCAGCAGGCCGTGCTCGTATGGATGTTGGTCAACCGTTATTGA
>NZ_JBFRJF010000079.1:0-482 GCF_041468745.1 Vibrio sp. 10N.286.52.F8 | reverse complement strand
CTTCAATTTAAGATTTTGTCGGCTCAATGAATACTGACTTCAAAACTACAAAAAGTAATTCTAAAGCTATTATCTTTCCAACAGAAAGATAATGAATTGACTGTGCCAAATACCTTCTTTCTACAAGAGAAAGTAGTTAAACGTATTGGTCACTCAGTTCATTGAAATCAATTTTGATTCCGAAGAATCTGTTTTACTTCTCTTTAAAAAAGGGAAGATAAAACGTTTTGATATTCATCAACGAGTGCCCACACAGATTGATAGGTTTAAATTGTTAAAGAGCTTCTCTTCGTTGTGACTTACATCACTTCGGAAGAGGCGGCCATTCTAGCGATTTAATTCTCAGTGTCAAACACTTATTTGGAATTAATTCCTACTTTCTAAAAGTAGAAGCGAATCATCGCTTAAAGCTAGTTGCCTTACTAACATTTCTCGCTGAAGCCTTGTGGCGTCTGCCGTGTCAGTGAGGCGGCATTATAGAG
>NZ_JBFRJF010000078.1:0-200 GCF_041468745.1 Vibrio sp. 10N.286.52.F8 | reverse complement strand
ATTTTCCGGATTGGTATAATGGCGTATGTATGATTCAGAAAGTAAAAAGGCTCTAGCATTTCTGCTAGAGCCTTAAATGTGGCAGGGGTGGAGAGATTCGAACTCCCAACACGCGGATTTGGAATCCGCTGCTCTGCCAATTGGAGCTACACCCCTAAAACTTTCATTACTTCCAGATTCGAAAAAACCTCGCACTAGGC
>NZ_JBFRJF010000077.1:0-1132 GCF_041468745.1 Vibrio sp. 10N.286.52.F8 | reverse complement strand
TTTGTATGGATAATAAGCACTCCAATCGGGTAATGTGAGACCCAGGCTTTAGCTGCAACTAAAGCTTTCTATGTAGTAGTTCGTTTAAACGCTGGCTCCTCTATCGAGAGACCGATAACAAACATGAACGCTACATAGGACTTCAAGCATAAACCTCGAATAGTCGACTGGGTCTCGAACCCGCATTACGCAAGCATGAGTTAGCTTATTATGAATACCAAAATCAATCAAAGCATCAACGTTGGAGTTGATACCGGCAAAACACAATTAGACATCCACATCAGGCCACTAGACCTATTTTTCTCAGTAGAGAACAATGATAAAGGCATCAAAAAAGCACTCAAAACGATTAAGAGTCACAGTCCTGAACGAATCGTTATTGAAGCAACAGGCCGATTAGAAATGCCTTTTGTTCTTGCATGTGCAGAGGCTCAATTACCTATTGTCAGAGCAAACCCTGTCCACATAAAACGGTTCGCTGGTGCTATTGGCCGCAGAGCCAAAAATGATCGTTTAGATGCAGAATTGATTGCTCACTATGGAGAAGCAATCAAACCAGCTCTTACTGTCATAAAGCCAAAAAACATACGCCTAATGAGTGACTTAGTCATTCGCCGAAACCAGTTGTTATCCATGCAAACCATGGAAAAGAACCGAATCCAGATACTTCCCGCTTCTCTCCATCCGACTATCAAACCGATGCTAACCACGATAAAAAATCAAATCACCAAGTTAGAAGAAAAGCTCGTTAAACTCATTGAAGATAGCCCTGAATATCAGGCTAAAAACACAATATTGCAGAACGTCCCTGGAATAGGAAACATTGCCGCTGCATCAATAATTAGCAACGTACCAGAACTTGGCTACATCACAAATAAACAAGCGGCATCACTAATTGGTGTCGCTCCAATAACACGCGAAAGTGGGCGCTACAAAGGTAAGCGCGTGATCCAAGGCGGTCGAGCGCAAGTACGCACAGTGTTATATATGGCAATGATGTCAGCCATGCAATGTAACCCCGTATTCAAAGCAACTTATGCTCGACTTGTAGCTGCCGGAAAGCCTAAGAAAGTCGCAATAATCGCGTGTGTTCGAAAGATGGTTGTGACTCTTAACTCTATGCTGAGAGATG
>NZ_JBFRJF010000076.1:0-206 GCF_041468745.1 Vibrio sp. 10N.286.52.F8 | reverse complement strand
GATTCGAACCATCGAAGGCAGTGCCGGCAGATTTACAGTCTGCTCCCTTTGGCCACTCGGGAACCCCTCCAGGGTGTGTCTTACTTTTCACAAAGTAAGCCTAAATTGATGTTTTCCCATAAGCCCATCAATCAGGTTGTTCTCTTAACTCTCAAAAGAGGTAAGAAGAATATGGTGGAGGGAGACGGATTCGAACCATCGAAGGC
>NZ_JBFRJF010000075.1:0-218 GCF_041468745.1 Vibrio sp. 10N.286.52.F8 | reverse complement strand
CGAGGCACCATTATTTGGTACTTAACAAATAATGGTCTTTATAGACCTGATGTTGAGACAAGTAATTCCCCTTTAGTTCAGTTGGTAGAACGGCGGACTGTTAATCCGTATGTCGCAAGTTCAAGTCTTGCAAGGGGAGCCATTTTTAAAGGACTTCATTTTATATGAGGTTTTAATTGAAGAGTTTAACTCTTTAAGCAAAGAATTTAGTGTGCCGA
>NZ_JBFRJF010000074.1:0-235 GCF_041468745.1 Vibrio sp. 10N.286.52.F8 | reverse complement strand
TGAGGTATGCAGGCCTACCAGTCCGAGGTTTTTCTTGAAGTCCTTCTAGGCCTTCTTCAAAAAAAATCCGAACCCATTTATTGACACTGGTTCGACTGACTTTGAGAGATTTTGCAATTTGTGTACGAGAGAGGCCGTCTTTAAAGTGTGCGAGCGCAAGTAAACGCATCTTCATCTGAATGGTTTTTTGCTGGCTCGCAAGCTTTTTGAAGTCAGTGTTATTAAGGCTATCCAT
>NZ_JBFRJF010000073.1:0-356 GCF_041468745.1 Vibrio sp. 10N.286.52.F8 | reverse complement strand
ATGAGCGATGAAAGTGGCGAGCCGATCACATCGACCGCGACTATTACTGTCACCGGTACTAACGATCTCCCAATTGCCAATGCAGACACTGGGGCAGTTCAAGAGAACAGCACAGTAACCGTTGATGTATTGGCTAACGACACCGATTTAGATGATGGTGCGACCTTTACCTTAGACAATGTGAGCTCAGATAAAGGTCTGGTGACCATCGTTGATAACAAACTTGTGTTTGAAGCGACTGGCGAAGATTTTGATCACCTGCCAGTAGGTGTAACAGAGCAAGTCGTGGTGACGTACACGATGAGCGATGAAAGTGGCGAGCCGATCACATCGACCGCGACTATTACTGTCACCGG
>NZ_JBFRJF010000072.1:0-1333 GCF_041468745.1 Vibrio sp. 10N.286.52.F8 | reverse complement strand
TATATGGAATCCACGTATTTACAAAGTGATTTTGGCAATAAAAGTTAAGATGCGGTCGTATATTCGGCTTCTTATTGAAGGAGCTACCCTCTAGCCTTTGATGTTTTGCGCACCTACTGTCCTTATCGCGCTAGCAGCTTTTTACAGCATGACAGAATGGCCAGGTTCTCAGTAGGTTGGTCTTACCTTTTATGCATCATCATTTTGTAAAATTTAAAAATTTGGTAGTGATTAATGAGTGAGTAATACTGGTTTATATTCAGTCTCATACCGAAGCATTGCCCACGCAGTACGTACCACTTTGTTAGCCAGTGCAATGCAGGCCTTCTTGAAGCCGATACGATCTATGATGCTCCTCAACCAAGCGTCCTTCTGAGTCTTCGGTTTTTCGGGTAGTCGCCCAACGTATGACATTGCGCCAAGATAAAGAAGCGAGCGTAGCTCCTTCACACCACCGCATTTATCGATCCCAATCATAAAAACTTTGCCTCCTGAACTGTGCTGTTTAGGTGTAAGACCAACAAATGCTGAAGCTTGTCTTCCATTCTTGAACTGCTTTCCATCACCAAGAGTTGTATAGAGCATCGCAGCAGTTGTTTCACCAACCCCTTCAATGCCCATTAATCGTTGGCACGGCTCTATCTGACGGGTTAAAGCATTTTTCTCTTTTTCGAATGCGATGAGTTTTGCTTTAAGTTCTTTATATTGCTCCCAAAGCATCGACAGAACGGATACGACATTGGAGGGTATTGGTGTATCGCCATCAAGCACGGTTTGAACCGACGCTTTTAAGCCTTTTTCACCTCTAGGGTTTGCTATCCCGTAGCCCAAAATTGTCCCTCTAATGTGAAGAGCTAGGGAAACAACACTACGAGATAAGAATCTACGGCTAGTTTCTAAAGAATGCATAGCTTGTTGTTCCAATGACTTTGGACGACTGTACTTGATACCAATTTGTATAGCGGCGTTAGCGATGGCATCATTATGATCCGTTTTATGACCTTCTAGGTATCCTTTCACCTTCTTAGGGTTAATGATTCGGACTTCATGCCCAAGTTTTTCTGCTAATTGCCCCCAGTAATGGCAACCGCAACAACCTTCCATGGCGACAATCGAAGGCTTAGCCTTTGCCAAGAACTCTTTCATCTTCTGGCGACTCAGAGGTTTATTGGACATTAGCTCACCATGAATGCTGATATGGCAGGCTTGAAGAACATTTTTTGCTAAGTCGATAGCGATAACATTTTTAGTCAACATATTGGAACCCTCGGTTTTTTCTCACACTCCTAAGTCTAGATTGCTAAGGAGGGAGTGGATTCCATACATCACGTTA
>NZ_JBFRJF010000071.1:0-1542 GCF_041468745.1 Vibrio sp. 10N.286.52.F8 | reverse complement strand
CTGTCACCGGTACTAACGACAGGCCAATCGCTCGCAATGACAGTGGGTCTATTAACGAGGATGCGACTTTAGCAGTAGATGCATCAATAGGGTTACTGAAAAATGATAGCGATATTGATGGCGATAACCTCGAAGTCATTGGTATTCGGACAGGTGCTGAAAATGCATCAAATAGCACAGCTGGAACTGTAGGATCTGGATTAACCGGTAGCTTTGGCACTCTGATTGTTAACGAAGACGGTAGTTACAACTACGTTGCTGATAATGCGGATAGCTTAAAAGCTGGTGAGCAGGTGTCTGAAACGTTCACTTATACGATAAGTGATGGTAAGGGGGGGATGGATACTGCGACCTTAACTATTACGGTCACTGGCACAAATGATGGACCAAAAGCAACTGATGATAGTTACAACGAAAGTAGCGAGACGTTACTTTTCTCCGAGTCATTTGAACAAATGATAAACACTGGCAGATGGACAGTTGTGACTGGTGATGATCTTGGCGACTGGAATGCGACCAACGGGCTAGAGGTTCAGCGTGATGGTCTAATTGCTGATGCAACTCATGGTGACTATCTTGCTGAACTCGACGCTCACAAAAACACTGAAATTTCAACGATTATAGACACTTCAGGTCAAGATAGTATTCGGGTTGAATTTGACTATAACCCTCGCCAAGATGGTAACTCGTCTTCTGATATGGTCTTTAAAATCGGTGACACCTCGGTCACGGTACATGCGGATGGGACCCTTTCCGGTGCTAATGGACTTGATATTCAAATAAGCCTACCAGATGCTAATGGTTGGTACCGTGTTACCGCCGAGCTGGAGGTGCAAGCTGATAGTACGGAGTTAGCATTTGCAGGAGATGGTGCTTCAGATAGTCTTGGGGCTTTGATTGACAACGTTATTGTAACGGGGATCAACCAACCTGAGCTCGTTACGCGTGAAGATGAGCCTATTACGATCCCATTCGCAGAGTTGTTAGCGAATGATACTGATATCGATGGTGATGTTCTTTCAATTGTTGTTGGTTCAATAACGTCTGAGGTCAATGGCACATTATCGGTTGACTATGTAAACGAAACGATCACATTCACACCAGATCAAGACTACAACGGTGAGGCCACATTCCAATATACAGTCACTGATGGAAATGGTGGCGAAGACCAAGCGACAGTGACATTAAATATCACACCTGTAAACGACGCGCCCGAACTCAATGTCGATACCGGCGAGGTTGGTGAAGACGCAACTTTAACCGTTGGTGCTGGTAACGGTTTACTATCCAATGACTCCGATGTCGATGGTGACTCATTGAACGTCACGGGTATTTTGAACGGTACCACGGGCACCGCGACCGCCGTGGCAGAGAGTGGCGACACGGTGATCAGCAATGATTACGGCACATTGACCATTCGTGCCGATGGCAGCTACAGCTTTGTGGCGGACGGCAGCGATTCTCAAGCGTTGGCCACAGGAGCGACCGCGGACGTGGTGTTCACCTACACCGCAAGCGATGGCACGGTCAACCAAACCAATA
>NZ_JBFRJF010000070.1:0-1258 GCF_041468745.1 Vibrio sp. 10N.286.52.F8 | reverse complement strand
TGTAGTGGTCAACTGATATTGGCCACGTTCCTAGAGTTTAACCAGAACAATCGTTCTGATTCATTGGGAGTCAAACCACCGTTGTATTGGTGCGGGCGGAGTTGGCAATAATACCCAATAATGTATCGAGTAATTTCTTGTTGTGCCTCTGCAAAGCTCCGATAACCTACTGTAGGTATCCATTCCGTCTTCAAGCTTCTAAAGAAGCGTTCCATTGGTGCATTATCCCAGCAATTTCCTCGTCGAGATAAGCTTTGCTTGATCTGAAAGCGCCACAGTAATTGCCGATAACTTCGGCTTGTATAATGACTGCCTTGATCGCTGTGAAACATGACGCCCTGTGGTTTACCACGAGACTCATAAGCCATGGCAAGAGCCTTACGAGTTAATCGACTATCGGGCGATAATGACATTGCCCAACCAATCGTTTTTCTAGCGAACAGGTCTAAAACTACGGCTAAGTACATCCAACGATAGCCAGTCCAAACATAAGTAACGTCACCAACCCAAACTCTGTTTGGCTCCGTAACTGCAAACTGGCGGCCTAAGAGGTTTGGGATCTCAATATGTTCTTGTGATGCTTTACGATACCTGTGTTTTGGCACTTGGCAGCTCACTAGACCAAGGGCTTTCATGAACTTCGTTGCTCTGTAGCGACTCAGGTTAGTTCCCTGACTCGTTATTATGTCAGCAATGGTTCTCGCTCCCGCAGAACCGTTGCTTGCGGCATGTGCCTCGCTAACTAAACTACGGAGCTTTGCTGTTTCGGCATCAATTTCTACTGGACGTTTTCGCCAGTAGTTATAACTGCTTCGATGAACATTGAACACTTCACATAATATTTTTACGCTGTGGCTCTGCTTGAGTTTCTTGATTATCAAGAATTGTTCAGTGAGTCCGACATCAACAGAGCCGTGGCTTTTTTTAATATTTCATTATGCTCTTCAAGGCGAGCTAACTTCTTTTTTAATTCACGTATTTCAATTTGCTCAGGCGTCATCGGCGATGCTTTAGGTGCTTTCCCCTGACGTTCCTCTTTTAGTTGGCGAACCCACTTATCCATCGTGGACTTCCCAACATTCATAGCTTGAGCAGCCTCTGTCACAGAGTGGTTCTGATCTAGAACCAGTTGTGCCGCTTCTAATTTGAATTCAGCGCTAAATAGTCTTCTTGTACGTTTTGTCATAGTGTCACCTGTTAACTTATGAGGTGATGATATCACCTCTAACTAAGTGACCAAATTCAGCGTACCACTACA
>NZ_JBFRJF010000069.1:0-2290 GCF_041468745.1 Vibrio sp. 10N.286.52.F8 | reverse complement strand
TTGTTGAACGAAGCCGCTACGCGGCAGAGTAAAACGAGTGCGAACCATACTCTTGTAACACCATCACCCTGATGGTCGTTCACAGGAGTAACCCCATGAAACCCGATGACTTAAAACGTTACAACACCCTTTATGAACAACACCTTACCAACCTAAAGCTGCAAGGTAAACGACCCGCGACCATTGATGCCTATTCCCGTGCGGTTCGTCGGATCACCGCTCATTTCGACCGAGCCCCTGATACATTAACGACCTCTGACCTCAAACAGTTCTTCGCGTCTCTTATTCAAACCCACTCGTGGAGCACCATAAAACTCGATCGTAATGGCTTGCAGTTTTTCTATCGCTACACGCTCGATAAACAGTGGGAGTGGCTCAATATCGTCAAGCCGCCACAAGTAAAACGACTGCCCGACATACTGACACCACAGCAAGTCAGCTCGCTGATTACTCACACTCGACAAGCACGTTATCAGGTGTTTTTTCTTACTCTGTACAGCATGGGGTTACGACTCAGTGAGGGATTAAATCTTACGGTTCATGATATCGACAGCCAAACAATGCGCGTTCACATACGGGAAGGAAAAGGCGGAAAAGACCGAATGGTGCCGCTTCCGCAGCGAACGCTTAAGGCACTCCGCACGCACTGGCTTACCCATAAGCATCCTTGCTACTTATTTCCTGGACTTGGTACATGTCACGACACCCCCATGGATCGTGGCGGAATTCAAAAGACGATGAAACTTGTACTTAAAGAGTGTGGTATCAAAAAGCATGCGAGTCCTCATTCACTCAGACATTGCTTCGCAACGCACTTACTTGAGCAAGGAGTCGACCTGCGTTCACTGCAATCACTGCTCGGTCATGCAAGCCTCAACACCACGGCACGATACACCCGAATGACTCAGATAAAGCAGCGTGATGCGGCAATGGCCATCAACCAATTAACGGATGATCTAGACTTAACATGGAGCATAAAATGAGTACTTTCATTGAACTGCTTCGCCAGCATCATCGTGCGCTTAAGCATCACTATCATGCGCAGATAAATGGCGATATGCATCGAGCTATTGGGGCGATGCTCCGTTGCAAAACAGAGCAACAAGGACGCTCACAATGGTTCTGCAGTCACTGCCATCACGATGACCGATTGCCTCTTTCTTGTGGTCATCGCCATTGCCCTCAATGCCAACAACGCACCACTTCTGACTGGCTACAGCGTCAACAGCAAAAACGGTTACCTGTTCACTATTTCATGGTGACCTTCACTTTACCGTATCAATTGAGAGTGCTGGCAAGACATCAACCTAAAGCGATATATAACGGTATGTTTAAGGTGGCATCAGGGGTATTAAAGGATTTTGCCAACCGACAACGGCAAGGTGAACTTGGTTTTACCGCCGTGTTGCATACTCACAGCCGACAACGAAACTTGCACCCACATCTGCACATTATCGTGGCGGCAGGCCAATACGACGCGTCGAGGCAAACGTGGCACAAAGGCAACAAGCATTACCTCTTCAACGCGTTTGCTTTGGCCAAAGTATGGCGAGCAAGAATGCTAGAGGCCATTAATCAACACCCAACGTTGTGGCTGCCGAGTGGCATACCCAAACAATGGGTGGTCGATTGCAGACAAGTAGGATACGGTCAGGCTGCACTCAACTATTTGGCGCGCTATCTCTATCGCGGTGTGCTGCCTGATGAAGACATCATCAGTATCACAGATGATACTGTCACCTTCCGCTATAAAGAGAGTCAGACCAATGCATGGCGAACGCGCACCTTGCCCATTCTGAAGTTTTTGCTGCTCATTTTGCAACACGTGCTGCCCAAAGGGTTGCAGAGAGTACGAGACTACGGATTTTTACGTGGTCAAGCTCACGCCTTAAGAGCCCGCATTCAACTGCTGTTATTGAACTTGGTCTATATGATGCCGCCGCTAACGGCACCGATAAGGAGCAAAGCGATAAGAATCTGCCCTTGCTGTGAGCATGAGATGGCGTGTGTTGGAGTGAGCCGACCCATGTAGCCGAAAGGCATTTGATAATAAGGAGAATGGCATTGACGAAATCAAAGGAGATGTGACGACGAAAGAAACGAAAAATAGCTAACTGGTTGATAAGATTGCTATCGCAACCTTATCTTGACCCCGCTCGCCTTGAGAAAAGCCTCAAAGCGATGTGCCCTTCAAGTTCAATCGTACAATTTACTTAACAAAGTGGCTTCGGGCTTGTTCAACACTCGGGATTTAGTGTTGGCTGCGCAACACCTTAATCCTTATTTGTTA
>NZ_JBFRJF010000068.1:0-536 GCF_041468745.1 Vibrio sp. 10N.286.52.F8 | reverse complement strand
TAATCCTTATTTGTTATGTTCAGCATTTAGTCTACGGTATGTTCTTCATAACGACCATTTAGAATATTTTGCTTTGCTTCATTTATTTCAACCTGATCCCTAATCAAAACAGAGTGATCAGAAAGATTAAGTAAAAAAGCACGAAAGAAATAATTTTGATTAGCTTCAAACTTTACCGGAATATATTGATCGAATATTCCACCAGATAATTTATATTCATAGTCTCCAGGTGATACCTCGAAGTAACCATATTCACCAGTGTTAAGTGACAATTCAGGGTGGCCTTTTATCTCAAAATCGACATCCAAACCCGCGCCCAGAATCCCTGTTTTCCACTGGTAAACATAAACACCGGCTTGACCATCTGTTGGCGATTTAAAATTTGATGTGGTATCTAAATTTAAATCTTTATATGGTATTACAGTACATCCTGTGAATAACACGACACTAAATATAATTAATAAAACTTTCATTTATAACCCTTCCTCCTGAAGTTTCAACTTATCAGAATTGAACATAACGAATGATATGGACTC
>NZ_JBFRJF010000067.1:0-2607 GCF_041468745.1 Vibrio sp. 10N.286.52.F8 | reverse complement strand
CAATTAGGAAACAAAGCCGAGGAAAGGGCATAAAAAACGAGTCCGCTCACTTGAGATAGAACATAATTTAAGTTTGACCAACCTATTTATTCTTCCTGAATCCGTTTTTCTTTCGCATTCAAATATTCAGCATGAAATCATCGAAGTAGTTAAAGAAATCAATAAATCTCAACCAAAAGTTAAACTGATTATAATTGACACGTTAGCCCGTTGCTTTATTGGAGATGAAAATAGTTCAACTGATATGAACAGTTTTATTAAAGGCTGCGATAAAATAAAACAAGAAGCTCTTACATCAATAATTTGTGTTCATCATGTTGGTAAAGATGCAAATAAAGGTATGAGAGGAAGTAGTTCACTGTTAGGAACTTTAGATTTCAGCTATTCGATTTCCCGTACTCCAAGCGAAAACTCTTGTTTACTAAAGACTTGAAAAATAAAGGATGATGAAGAGTACCCTGATACAACGATAAAGTTAAAACCTCTTAATATCGGTGTATCAAGTTCTGGTGAAAGCATTTCATCTCTAGTTGTTGATTCATTTTCCTATCCGAAGAATAAGATACCTACCAACCCACTCAATTCATTCAATTCATTCAATTCATTCAATTCATTCAATTCATTCAATTCACTCAATTCACTACTCAAAGATATGTCAATTGGCTCGATAACCCGGTCAGAGTTAAGAGCCAAGTATCAAGAACGTCTATCGACACCTCCAAATGATGCCACTCGTCAAACGTTCATTAGACCAATTAGTAAAAAAGTTTCTTTTTTTGAGGGGAACCTGATGTCGGAATTGCCAGATACCGGATTTTTGACGTGTGAGGTAGCGCATTTTAGTACCAATGTTAGTACCAAAGCCAGCTCAATCTAGTATGGATAGTCTACTAACTGATTGATTTACTATAGTTTAGATAGCAAAAAGCCGCTCATAAAGAGCGGCTTTTTTAAGGGTCTGGATCAAACAAACACATGTCCAACAGCCCATAAATAAATCAATAACTTATTGTGTAAGAAAACCATATGATGTCAAATACTAGCACCAAAAGGTGTCACATTTGGGTGAAAGGCAATATTGATCTCTTCAGCATGTAAGAAAGTTACACTACATTCTCGTATTGTTAAAAGGCTAACGACAGAATCGCTTAGTGATCACATAGAGTTTGATCGATCTCTAGCAAGCTTTTGGACAAAAACGTTTAGGTGTACTGCTCTAAACCGCTTCGTTCAGATTAGAAAAAGTACCTTGAAACCTTAAACGCTTGTTAAAAGTAATTTTCCCTATTCTTTGCGGGTACTTACATGGATAATAATTTGGACAAGTTCGAACAAGTGCTTTTAAATGCTCCATTGACTTAATAAAGGGGTCTTTGGTTTTACTTTGCAACTCCGTTAGGCTATCGCTACCTGCGTTACTGTTTGAGAGCTTAGGGTACCCTGCTGAACCAAATTTATTATCTATAAAATGGTCTAGTTTATTCAATGCTTCTTGAAGCTTTTCTATTGAATCGTCAACAATACTAATTGTCTCTTCTGTAAGGTGATATAAATTACAAACCTTATTCAACCCATATAGATCAACTACATTTTCCAAAGTTGTTACTGAAAAAATCTCATATCCCTTTGACTCGATAACCTCAATGTACTCAGCATGTGTGGAATTTCTTCTCTGGATTACTTTTTTAGTATTTAGATATGACTTCTCAGCGAGCATAGATGATTGAGATATTGGGAAGTCTTGATATTTAACAGCAACACCAACTATACCGTTGCTTACTCTATCGACGACTGGCTCAGCATCAAGTGTTCTTGGTATAGCGATTGCCCGAATTGGCTTGTCACAAAAAGGAAGAATTACATCTCGTTTATAAACAAGCAGATCATTTAATTGAAATATTAATGCATTGTAGGATTGAACAATATGGGTATAGTCTGAATCCATTTTATCTCGTGAGCTTTGCTTTTGAGAGAGCTTATACGCGACCATTACGCCTGAGAGAGCACCACCAAAAGCAGTAAAAATTGGAGTTAAAACATCCTTAACAAGCGATATCGATGAACTATCCACTGATGCACCAAATAGTGCAGCTAAATCTGCCTGTATAGCTAAAACGGTCACAATGAATATCAAGGTTACAAAAATTGATACGAGAACATTTAACACAAAACTTCCCCATTACTTTTAACGCTTATTAGACTACAAATTGTCGTCTTTCATCTCTCCATTGTGCGTTTTTTTTCATATTAGCTCAATGAGTGATCAATAAGTTAAGTCTCATGATTGAAAGATAAGTTGCAAGATGTCGCCTAAGAGCGGGGATGCTAATTTATCAAGTCGTTCGGATAAGTATGATTAGGGTTAACTAAGATTAACAAGATATGAATGAGTAAAAGATCTAACCAATAATGGGGCACTTTCGAGTTAGAAAGTGCCACGGGTAAAAATTCAATCCGAGAAGCTTTTGGACAGAAATCATTTAGACTATTTACTTAAATCGGGAGTCACCGGATTAGTTCAGGTATCTAAAACTCCAAGGTCTCACCATCAGCAGGAATAAGGACTTTATCTGACAAACCGTTTTTATCAATTGCTTCTTTAAGAAT
>NZ_JBFRJF010000066.1:0-1051 GCF_041468745.1 Vibrio sp. 10N.286.52.F8 | reverse complement strand
GGCTTTGTTTCCTAAATCAGGGAACTAATGCTTAAAGCTACGATCAGATCATCTAAGTTCACTCACATACTTAGAGCAATGCCAAAGCCTCGCTACAGAACAACTAACTGGAAACAATATAACCAAGCCCTAATCAATCGTGGTTCACTGACATTCTGGATTGATGAGGAAGCGATTCAACAGTGGAAGCAACTCAAGCAAGGTAAACGAGGTCGACCTCGATTGTTTAGTGACTTAGCCATTACGACCGCCCTCATGGTTAAACGAGTATTCGCGATGCCGTTGAGAGCGTTACAAGGATTCATCGATTCTGTTTTCAAACTCGCTCAACTCCCGTTGTCATGTCCTCATTATTCATGCATCAGTAAACGAGCCAAAACGGTTAATGTGTCATTCAAGACAAAGACCCGAGGCGCAATACAGCATTTAGCCATTGATGCAACAGGGCTAAAGGTCTACGGTGAAGGTGAATGGAAAGTAAAAAAACATGGTACTGACGGGAAGCGTCGAGTTTGGCGTAAGCTCCATTTAGCCGTAGACACTGGCACTCATGAAATCATTGCGGCTGAGTTAAGTTTATCGAATGTCACTGACGGTGAAGCTCTTCCTAATTTACTGAATCAAACTCGTCGTAGAATCAATGAGATATCTGGTGATGGAGCTTACGATACAAGACAATGCTACGAAGCAATACGTATTAAACAAGCTGTTCCACTTATTCCACCGAGAGAAGGTGCTGCTTTTTGGTTACGAGGTCACCCCCGTAATCTGGCGGTAGCTTGCCAGAAATTATACGGCTCAAATAAACATTGGAAAAAGAAGTACGGTTACCATAAACGGTCACTTTCAGAGACGGCTATGTTCCGTGTAAAGACACTGTTTGGTGGGCGATTAAGTTTAAGAAACTATAATGCTCAGGTTGGTGAAACCTACGCCATGATTAAAGCGTTGAATAAGCTCACAGGGTTAGGTATGCCTAAAACGATAGAAATAGCCTAATAATCACCCATACTGGCCGTTTCTATCTGAGATCCAATTAGGAAACAAAGCC
>NZ_JBFRJF010000065.1:0-5778 GCF_041468745.1 Vibrio sp. 10N.286.52.F8 | reverse complement strand
AATACCAAGCGAGGTAATAATCAAATAGATGGTGCCCCGGGCCGGACTTGAACCGGCACAACGCGAACGTCGAGGGATTTTAAATCCCTTGTGTCTACCAATTCCACCACCAGGGCACGCAATTCTTTATTGCGATGCCGATTACTGAAAAGTAAAACACCATCTTAATGTCGAAATGAATCAACACTACAAAATTTGGAGCGATACATCGGGTTCGAACCGATGACCTCAACCTTGGCAAGGTTGCGCTCTACCAACTGAGCTAGTATCGCATTTTCATTCTTATTATCTCTTAACTTATCAAACTAAGAGAAAGAATGGAGGCGCCTCCCGGAGTCGAACCGAGGTCCACGGATTTGCAATCCGCTGCATAGCCACTCTGCCAAGGCGCCTTTTTAATTCAACACTTTAGGGACTTAAGTAAGCCGCACCGCTGTGTTCGGGTGTCTACTTTACGGATTGAGGGGAGATAGTCAAACAAAAAAGTGAATTTAAATTCCGTTTGCTGACATTTAAATCAAATTGCTGCATGTTCGATCTCTTCAATCAAAAAACACACAGCAAAATGGAGTTAAACAAGATGTTCTAGCGTTACCACTTCTTCATGAAACGACCGACAAGACTCGGATGATACGCCCAGCAGTGGTCAAACATCGTCATAAGTTGAGGGTTACCATACTTAGAAAGACTAACTGCATGGAAACGGTTTTTGTGTTCTTTCAACTTTTCAACCTGAGCAATCATTTCGTCTGATTGTTTAGGTGCAATAAAGTCAGAAAGTACGATTAAATCGGCATTCTTGTATTTATCACCCGTCATCAAGTCAATCGACTTCATAAGAACAGGTTCCAAATCCGTACCACCGTGGAATGAGTAACTTAGGAAGTCGCTCGCTTCACGAAGGCCATCCTGCCTTGTTAACTCATAGGTAATCTGCTCAGAAGAAAAAAGAATCACATAACAGTCTCTCTCTTCTGCAAGAGCAATTTGCATTAAGGCATAAGCCATTGCTTTAGCAGACTGCTCAGGGAAACCACTCATAGAACCCGAAGCGTCCACACAGACGATAAACGGGCCCTTTTCAATATCGATGTTCTTGCTATCTGGTTTTTGCGCCTTCACTTTGCGTAACGTGCGTGATTTACCTTGCGAGCGATAGCTCAGTAAACGCTTGTCGGCCAAGTGCTTGTAAAAGATAACCTCAAGTTCAGGATAAGCTAAGAACATGGTTTCGTTTGGCAGCATCTTGTTAAGGTCATCACTTTCATGAATCCCGACAATATCATCGACCGCTTCATCGCTTTTCTCTTCAACCACCTGCAATTCTTCTACAGGGGCTTTGTGTAGCGAAGGATCATCTTCCTCACCAGCCATACGGCCTAGCTTTTCAGCGATCTCTTGCAAGCCCTTGTGCTTATTCAAGAACTCAGCATGACGTTTCATGATGGTAAGGTCTGTTTTGCTTAATTTGGCAGAAGCCATGTCCCACAAGCGCCCTACACTGCCTTCATCACCCGACTCAGTCACTTTATCCATGTTTTTCATGGTTTCCATGCGCTGATAAAGATCGGCTAAGACTTTTTCTTTGCTTGTTTCAAGTTCAGTTACTTGAGCTTGTTTAATCGCATCAGAAAGTGATTGGTACCATTGGTCGCAAAAGTAGTGTGGAAACATCGCGTTATAAACACCCTTGTTGTTCTCCATAAGGCGTCGAGCTTGTAGATAAAACGCTGAGTGCCACTCCAGCTTTTTGATAACGCTGTCAATCTCATCAAAGAACTGAGGTTCATCCCAGTAAATCACTTCTTGGTAAAGGGCGATTTCCTCTTGGAATCGATCAGTTTCACACACCTTAGTAACGCGTTTTTTAACTTTACCGCGCCATTTAACTAAGTGGTTTTTCACTGATGTTTTCACACCTTTGTTCTCTGCAGCCATCATGACTTGAGAACGAGCGATGAGATCATTCATCGCGGTATCAATGATTCCGGAATCAGCTACCATCAAAGCGAGGTTTAAGCCGTCTGCTCCTAACATATGCTCTCCTCTTACTCGAAGTACTGGCTCATAAACTTAATACGCTGAGCGATCTTGGCACTCTTCACTTTCGTGGTTTCAAGATCTTGCGTTACCGATTGCAAACTTGCTTCCATCGCTTTTGGTAAATCAGGGTCAATATAGTTATGAGGTAATGCATCATGGAATTCAGTACGAACGCGTTTTAACTTGAATTCAGCTTCAGTTAACTGTTCTAAGGCTTTCTCAGCGCCACTCAACCACTTGTTGTACAGTTCTTGGTCTAAACCGTCAGTAGTAACCACACTCACCAATACAGAGCGATTGGCGATGTCTTTAATCACTAATTGGTTTGATGCATCCAAGTCGAGTTTTAAACGGCATAGGTTTTTATTTTCGTTTACGTAACCGTAAATATCACCGTGACCTTCTTTAAGAACACGATCAAAATCGTCTTTGGCTACGTATACCCAACGGCTATCGCCTTTCTCAGATTCAGAAACCGACATGTTGCTTTGCAGCATAACCAGTTTCACTAGATTGTAAGCACTGCCCACACTGTACATTTTCGCGTTCTTGATGTCATTCTGGTAAACATCTTTACGCAACAAGCCACTGGTTGACTCCATAGAAAGTGACACCGACAACGTTGATTCAACATCGTCTTGAATCTCTTCTAACTCTTCACGAGACATTTCAATTTGAGCTTTCGACTCTTGTTGATCAAACGCTCGGTTCAATGCAAAGTCTTTCACCACGCTACGAACCACATCACGTGATTCTGGGCTATGCCACAAACAATCTTGCAGAAGCATAATATCCAGCGGGTTCACGCTATCGCGACCACTAAAGAACGCACTCGCTTTCAATAGTTTAACGGCCTTCTTCCAGCGTCTGTCTGATACATACAATTCTGACTCTGAAGCAGAGCCTTGCTTCTTAACCGTCTCTTCAAGCATGGTTTTTAGTTCAAACAACTTATCAAACGAATTGTCTGTCAGTTCCAGCTTATCGAGCTCTTTCTGCCATTGATGGTATTCAATGTCCGTAATCGCCAAACCTTTTGGAATTACCGCTTCTTGAGAAGTACCCGTCGTCAGCATCGATTTGAAGTTTTGTTTGTTTTGAATACGGTTCACGAACACGCGTACCAACATACGGTCATAAAGTGCTTCCAAGCCGCTGTCTTCATCTGGAAGTTCGTTGGATGCCGATACTAGTAGACGCATCGGTACACGTTCAATATCACTGCCGTTTTTGAAAGTCTTTTCGTTAACGACAGTAAGTAGCGTGTTTAGGATTGCAGGGCCGGCTTTCCAGATCTCATCGAGGAAGACGACTTGTGCAGTTGGTAGGTAGCCTTCGGTTAGTCTTACGTAACGACCGTTGTCTTTTAATTCTTGGATACTTAGTGGGCCGAACACTTCCTCGGGAGTAGAGAAACGAGTCATCAAATATTCGAAATAGCTGCTGTTATCAAAAGCCTGAATGAGACGTTTCGCGATAAGGCTTTTTGCGATGCCCGGAGGGCCTAATAGAAACACGCTTTCACCAGCCAAAGCAGCCAGTAAACAAAGCTTAATGGTGTCTTCTCTTTCGTAGACACCATCAGACAGAGCATGCGCTAATTTATTGATTCTTTCAGAGAGTAGCGCCTTGTCAGCATGTGAAGAAATAGAAGGGTTCATGCGTTACTCCGAAAATCTTTGAACAGTTGAGAGTGTAGAATTGTTTTTATACATTTGTTAGCGCTTTGTTACAAGTGCATTTTATTATTGAGTTGCATTTATATCAGATGGTTACGTCGGTAATTTTGGCGCAATCATAGATTCCAATTATGAGAGTAACATCACGAACGGCGTGAAACTAAATCTAATACGAAACCTAATTTTTCTTTTATTTTCGACACCATAGACGTTATGGTGGTGCACGTCTTCCGTTATACGAAAAATTGGCAAGGAATGTGGCCAGACTGCATGAGTAAAGTTATCCATAAATGGAAAAGTATTTCTCTCATAGAGGAGAACGTGACGCTCCCTACGAACGTCGTGGTAAAACATACAACAATCAATCACCCTGGCGCGGCAGTTATTCTTCCTATCACTTCGTCTGGAAAAATCATCCTCATTAACCAGTTCCGCCCTTCTCTAAAGAAATGGCTTTTGGAACTACCCGCAGGCACGATGGAAATAGATGAGACACCTCTTCAATGTGCCCAACGCGAACTGGAAGAAGAAACAGGTTACAGTGCAACTTCTTTTCAAAGCTTGGGGCAAGTCACCCCTTTGGCTGGCTTCTGTGATGAGATACAACATCTGTTTGTCGCAAAAGACTTAAGCCTCACTACCCGCTTTGAATGCGATGACGATGAAGTAATAGAAGTGATCGAACTGAGTTTAGAAGAACTGCACGATAAAATACGACACGATCAAATCACTGATACCAAAACTATCGCTTGTTTAAGTAAAGCCCAACTATGTGGCCATCTATAGCCAATTATATGGCTACCTAAAGTACTCTAGGAGAGAAACATGGACTTTCGTTCTGATACCGTAACTAAACCTTCGCAAGCTATGCGTGACGCAATGGCAAACGCAGAAGTGGGCGATGATGTTTATGGCGATGACCCAACCGTCAACGAACTAGAACAGTGGGCAGCAAATGAGACAGGCTTTGAAGCGGCAATGTTTACCTCTTCAGGTACACAAGCCAACCTTCTTGGCTTAATGGCGCATTGTGAGCGTGGTGATGAATATCTGTGTGGCCAGCAGGCGCACAACTACAAATACGAAGCTGGCGGCGCTGCGGTCCTTGGTTCTATCCAACCTCAACCAATCGAGAATAACCCAGACGGTACTTTAGACTTTAAAAAGCTTGCCGCTGCGATTAAGCCCGACGACAGCCACTTTGCTCGTACCAAGCTTCTTAGTTTAGAAAACACGATCAATGGTAAAGTCCTGCCAATGTCTTATCTAGCGGAAGCACGTGAGTTCGTAAACCAACACGGCCTGCAAATGCACCTCGACGGCGCGCGCGTATACAATGCAGCAGTCGCGTTAGACGTTCACATCAAAGAGATCGCGCAACACTTCGATTCGATGACGATTTGTTTATCTAAAGGTTTAGGTGCTCCGATTGGCTCTCTGCTACTTGGTAGTAAAGAGTACATCGCTAAAGCACGTCGACTACGTAAAATGGTTGGTGGCGGTATGCGTCAAGCAGGCATTCTTGCTGCAGCAGGTAAAATGGCACTGACTGAGAACGTTGCTCAACTTAAAGCTGACCACGAGAACGCGAAAAACCTAGCGATCGGCCTAAGCAAGTTAGAAGGCTTTTCTGTTAACCCTGATTTCATTCAAACTAACATTGTGTTTGCTAAGTTAGATGAGTCCGTGGATATCAACCGAATCGCTCGCGAACTGGGCAAACAAGGCATTACGATGTCTCCAGGTAACCCGGTTCGATTTGTTACTCATAGAGATATCAGCTCTGAAGACATCACTACTTTCCTAACAAAGCTAGAAAATGCACTTTAACTCTTAACGAGAAGAGCCTCTATCGCAATTAACACTAAAGCTTCCTTCGGGAAGCTTTATTTTTGAGCAAAATCATTAACCAACTCCACAGCCCAAATAGCCTTTGACACCTGCTAGTTTTCTCATAAACACACTTGATTGACTGGAACAGAACGCGATCTCGTTTTGGCCTATGAGAATACCTTCTAAGAATTATTCTCACATTTAAACGGCTTTGTTTCCTAAT
>NZ_JBFRJF010000064.1:0-1509 GCF_041468745.1 Vibrio sp. 10N.286.52.F8 | reverse complement strand
TATTACCTCGCTTGGTATTGATCAAAAGAGTTGTTCTCTTAAAACACTATTGAAGGCGCCTTGGCAGAGTGGCTATGCAGCGGATTGCAAATCCGTGGACCTCGGTTCGACTCCGGGAGGCGCCTCCATAATTCAGAAAAAACCAGTCCTAGTGACTGGTTTTTTCGTTTCTGGCCCCGCTAAAAGCTTCCTACGTACCCATTTCAATGCTTATCAAAGAAATCTTTGTTACGGATATACTTGCTCATCAAGTGGTAAGAGAAAGGTCTTATCAGCCAACTAAAGATAGAGCGACCAAGGCGGATTAATGTAGGAGTGTTCTCATAGATTCGTCCGTTATAAAGCCAAAGCACTTTACCTACATGCCAATAGAGCAAAGGAACCGGTGGCATGAAGGTCACGATGTCGATGTCACAGCAAATTCGGTAGGTCTTCTTACTCATGCGATAGTGCTTTCGAAAGCTCCAATCACCAATGGCGGGTTGGCCAAAAGTCACTATTCGTTTAATACAGCCTGGGTACTTTTGATCAAAGTAATCAGCGAAGACACAACCGATAGCGCCTCCGGAAGAGTGGCCAGTAATAGACACTCTTTTTCCTTGTTCGATGAGAGGTGTGAGCGTGGCTTCCAAGCGCTCAATAACGGTTAAGCCAAGCTTATCTTCATTACGACTTGGCTGGCTCTCTTGAAACATTAGATGGTAGAAACCCGCATGCACACGATAATTGAGCCCAATTCTCTTACAGCTTCTTGTCCATAGAGCAAAGGTTAGTAGCCAATCTGAGATACTGTGCGATCCTTTGATTACCACAACCACTTCATCTTTGTCGCTACTCCACAACACTCTAATCATGGTTTTACCAAACTGGTTCTTGATGATGCGTTGTCCATTAGGGTCAAAACCATAGCGAGTCTGCTTAAAAACTCTAGGGTAGGCGAGGTTACAAAGAACGGCATAGCGCTCATATTGATATCGTTTTAGTGGTTTCACATGTTTACTTCTTAATAAGAGTTACTTCAAACTCTAATCGTTGAATGTGAAAAGCACATGAAAACGCCATTTGCTTGGTTTAAAACAATAAAATCACCGCATTCAATTGGTATTTGAATCAATGGTTGTCAGTGATTTGTCCGTTTAAATTAGAAATCCAAGTATAAGAACCGTACAAGCTGCACTAAATTTATTCTTTTGAGTTCGATAATTAATCACTTGAATTAAAAGATAAAATTTATTGTTGACGAATTTTTTCCTTCCGTTAAAGTACACCTCGTTCTCACGGCTTAGGTCGCTGAGAGATGGTGTTTTACTTTTCAGTAATCGGCCTCGCAAGATTGCGTTGCCCTGGTGGTGGAATTGGTAGACACAAGGGATTTAAAATCCCTCGGCGTTCGCGCTGTGCCGGTTCAAGTCCGGCCCGGGGCACCATCTATCTAGCTTCTACATTTTGAGTAGAGTGATGAACAAAGAGTTGTTCTCTTAAATCACTATTAAGGCGCCTTGGCAGAGT
>NZ_JBFRJF010000063.1:0-8387 GCF_041468745.1 Vibrio sp. 10N.286.52.F8 | reverse complement strand
CATTACTTGGCATCTCAACGGTTGGATTTTTCGCGGCCTTAGCCTTAATGACTGAAAACGGAGGCATAGAGCCTTTTTTCCCCAACATAGGATCAATAAGGATAAATTTTTCGCCAGATTCAATAATAAATGTTGCGCTACGTAGGTGGTGGATCTTCATAATGCCTCTCTAAACTCACTAACAAGCCATGTTCTCTATGAGATTTAGTATGCTTCTTTCTAGTTTCTTGTGATACTGTCTTGAAAGTCAACATTCGCGCAAATCGAGACACTTGTGAACAAATCAACCGAGCTAATTAAAATTACGATGGTAGCCTTTGAAGGCATCAGTGCTTTTCATCTCTCTGTGCCTTGTCTGGTGTTTCAAGATATCTTTTTCGGCCAGCCGGTTCGGTTTGACTTGAGGATCTGTTGCGAAAACAGCTTGCAGTTTGAAACAAGCTCTGGATTTGGTGTGGTGATCGATAGAGATTTGAGCGCTATTAAAGAGGCGGATATTGTGATTGTTCCAAGCTGGCCAAATGACCTGCCAGAGCCAAGTGAGCGACTTATAGAGGCGCTAATAGAGCATCATGGGAAAGGTAAGCTACTAGTAGGACTCTGCCTCGGGTCTTATGTACTTGCATGTGCTGGCGTTCTCGATGGAAAACGTGCCACAAGCCATTGGGCGTTTTCCGAACAATTTCAGCAGCAATTTCCTAAGGTGGATTTTGACCCAAACCCTCTATTTGTTGAACATGAGACTATCATTACCTCTGCTGGAGTAGCTGCTTCACTCGATTGTTGTCTACATATAGTGCGCCGTTTGTGTGGTAGTGAGCTTGCGAATGATCTCGCACGTAAGATGGTGACTGCGCCATCTCGTACTGGTGGACAGCAGCAATACATACCAGCACCAGTCAACATAAAACCTCTTACAGAGACAAGTATTAGCCTTGTGATTGAGCTGGTGGAGCAGAGCCTTAATCAGTGTCACTCACTAGATGAAGTCGCTGAGCGCTGTGCGATGAGTAAACGTACCTTCACACGCCAGTTTAAATCCACCTATGGCTGTACATTTGGTGAATGGCTGCAAAACCGACGTTTGGTGCTTAGCCAACGTCTATTAGAAACCACGAAACTATCGATACCTCAAGTTGCAGAGCAAGCGGGTTTTGGCTCTGACAGTGTATTCAGAAAGCACTTTAAATCGGCTTTTCATGTATCGCCGATTCAGTGGCGCACTACATTCAAGCAATAGTCTTAATTTCATTGAGGGCGATGGGGCTAGATCGCCGCATCTATTACTTTTTGTATCTGAAACCTTGCAAGTTCAATTCTAGGCGTTTTTGGGGCATCACAAGCCAGCCCTAACATCACTAGTTTGAAGCTACAAAATGATTTGCCGAAATCAATAGAATGAGTTTTGACTATCTCGCTATAAGGCCACTTAGCGATGGTCTATCCAACATATGAGCACAAAAAAAGCGAGCACTAAGCTCGCTTTTAACCATCTGTTTTTAAAGTAAATTACAGTAGTTCTACCGACTGTTGAGCAATCACGAATTCTTCGTTGGTTGGATTGCTATTAGTATCGCATCTGCTAGTAAGAGTGTGGTCAAAATTATTTAGACCACAATTTTAAACGACGTTGCAAAGATGAGTCTTACTCAATATCAGCAATTAGAACAACTATCCAAGCAAAGTGTAGGAAGTAAGCGCTATGTGACTCCCAGCAAAAGGATAAATTGCGCAGTCTAACTCAATGTAATCACGGTTTTTCGTTTTGTGGTTTCACTGTGTTTCAACGCATCAAGCATCTGCTCGAATTTAAAAGTGACAGGAATACTAACTTCAACACTCCCATTTTCAATACGCTCAAGCAACGCTTCACCATTTTGCATTAATGTATGCCAATCATCTTTATCACCAAAATTATGTAACGCTCCAAGGGCTATTTCGTGGTAAGAAATAGTGCGCGTAAATGGAGGGTCAATGGGTTTAGCAATACGATCTTGAATGCAGACAATATGTCCATTCGCTCTTAACAGCGGCACTAAATGGGCGGCATTTTCCCCACTCACCGCATCAAAAATGGCGAAGTATTTCATGTCGATTTGAGATTGCTCCCGATAAACTTGGCGAATACCTAAGCTTTTGGCTCGCTCTTCGCTCAGACTCGCGGAGACAACATCAACGATATAACCCGCTCTGACAAGGATCTGGGATAACAAATTATTCACCGCGCCAAAACCAACGACAAGCACTTCTCTTTGTTGGGTTAATGGAATTTTTTCAAATGCTTGCCACGCAGTTAGCATCGGACAAGGCAGTGCCGCGGCAAGTTCAAAAGATAGGCTCTCAGGTAGTGTCATCACTCGCTCAACGTTCAAAACAGTATATTTAGCGAAGCTACCATGGCGATTTAGTGAACCATGATATGCCACTCGACGGCCAATTAGACTGGGATCAACTTTAGAACCTACTTGTACGACGACGCCCGCACCATCAACACCTGGAACATGGCCATTCGGCCAATTTAAAGGATTGGCTTTAATAAATTTCCAATCCACAGGGTTAATACCAATCGCTTTGTTTTGTACTAAGATTTCGCTGTCATCTAAAGCTGCTCTTTCAGCCTTACCTAAAACAAGACTGTGTTTCTCAGTTTGATATTGCCAAATTCGATAGGGTTCCATATCACTTCCACTCGCTTAATGAAAAGGTAAGGCACCAAAGAGTTATCGTCCTTGGTACCTGGTGTATTAGGCTTGATAAGTTGGATAATCGACGTAGCCTTCGGCTCCGCCCCCATACAAGGTCAACCTAGCATCGGCATCAAACTCGGCCAATGGTAAATCATGAGCAAATCGGGCGACTAAATCAGGGTTCGTTACAAAAGGAGTACCAAAGGCAACGAAATCAGCATACTGCTTATCTAGCAACTGTTGGGCAGATTGCTTGGTCAACTTTCCTGCAACCATGATTGGATTAGAGTATATTCGGCGTACTTGCTGGCGAAACTCTTCAGGCACCTCTACATAGCGTGATATGTTTTCTGAAAAATGCACATACGCAAGGTTCATCAGTTGTAGTTTTTCCAGCAATGCTAACGTTAGCGGAACAATTTCAACATCATCCCCAGCAAAACCCTCTCCGATATGAGGAGACAGACGAACCGCAACTCTTTCCCCACCAATTTCGTCGGTAAGTGCTTGCAACGTATCAACCAAAAAGCGCATGCGATTCTCTTGGCTGCCACCATATTGATCACTTCTTTGGTTGCTTTCTAAGCGTAAAAAGGTATCAAACAAGTAACCATGCGCAGCATGAATTTCCACGCCATCAAAACCAGCTTCAATGGCGTTTTTGCCCGCTTGTACAAAATCCGCAATCGTGCTCTTAATGTCTTGCAGCGTCATCTCCCGTGGCGTTTCAGTTTCAATCATCCCAAAGCCACCTTCAGCTAGTGGGCCAAATACTTGATCTGGGATTTTAATCGCTGATGGGGCTAACGGCTTAGTACCTGAAATATCAGAATGACTGCGTCGCCCCACATGCCAAAGTTGAGTAAATATTTTCCCGCCATCTTGATGCACAGCTTGGGTGGTTTTTTTCCAGCCTTCGATGTGCTCTGGGGTATAAATGCCCGGAGTCATCGAATAACCTCGTGCAGCCGCTGAGATCGGGGTGCCCTCTGATACAATGAGTCCAGCACTGGCACGCTGACGGTAGTAGGTTGCCATCATCTCGTTTGGTACATCACCAGGTTGAGACGTGCGTGAACGAGTCATCGGCGCCATCGCGATACGGTTTCTAGTCTCAAGTCCGTGACCTTTAAATACCTTAAACATACTTACCCCCTTAAGCTTTATACGTTGGATAATCAATCAGACCTTTCTCACCACCACCAAACAAGGTGTTTGGATCATGCTCTGCCAATGGGTAGCCGTGAAGTAGACGTTCAGGAAGATCGGGATTCGCCACAAAAGGTCGACCAAAGCCGATCATATCAGCCAGTCCGTCATCAATAGCTTGCTTTGCTTTTTCCGCATTATAACGACCTGCGTAGATCAGCACGCCTTGAAAAGCATTGCGCATTGCACGTTTGAATGAGACGGGTGTATCTGGTGCATCATCCCAATCGACTTCAGCAATATGTAGGTACACGATATGATGTTTATTGAGTAATGCTGCGGCAGCGGTATAAGTCTCAATAGGGTTAGCATCAACAGTACCATTGAGGGTTGTTAAAGGTGCCAAGCGCACACCAACGCGATCAGCGCCAATGGCATCGACCATTGCAGTAACAACTTCATCAAGAAAACGAAGACGGTTTTCAAGACATCCACCGTACTCATCAGTGCGATCATTCGCATCTGAATCAATAAATTGGTTAATTAAATAACCATTAGCGGCATGCAGTTCAATGCCATCAAAGCCTGCCTCAATGGCATTCAATGCGGCTTGACGGTAATCTTCGATCACTTGCTGAATATCGGCTTTTGTCATCGCTCTAGGCTGAACGACGTCAACAAAACCAGGTTCATCACTGCCATTATCAACGAATACTTTTACGTTTTCCGCTTTTAATGCGGAGGAAGAAATCGGTTGCTTACCACCGATGTTATCTGTGTGAGTGACTCTGCCCACATGCCAGAGCTGAGCGAAAATAGCGCCTTGTTTGGCATGCACAGCGTCTGTCACTTTACGCCAACCAGCAATCTGCTCAGGTGTGTAAATACCTGGGGTCCATGCATAGCCTTTTGCCGTCGCTGAAATTTGCGTACCTTCAGACACAATCAATCCTGCACTGGCACGCTGAGCGTAATAGGTTGCCATCATGTCATTTGCGACATCACCAGGCTGACTGGCTCTTGAACGCGTCATCGGTGGCATGACAATGCGGTTTTTGAGTGTGAGTCCACCCAATGTGAATGGTTTAAATAGTGATAGTGACATAGTTGAGCCCTCTTCATTTGATAAGGGCATACTAGCAAATGAGTCACCAATCATTTATAGCAATAAAGGCAAATAATATTTGTATAAATTGCAACAATCAGCTTGTTTAAGCGGGTTACAGGGTTAGCTTTGGCTTAATAAAATCAATAAAAGCGGAGATCCGCTTGGCCACAGAAGAAGTCTTATAATACACAGCGTTGACTTGTTCTCTTCGTGGATGACTGATTTTTTCGCTCTCCAACAGCGAGATTAAACGTCCTTCGGCAATATCTTTATTCACCATAAACCCTGATAGACATGCAATGCCATTTCCTGCCAACACAATTTGTCGAATGGTTTCGCCATTACTTGATGACATCAAAGCGTCTAGTTGGGTAAAACCTTTTAAAGGCCAGTCATTCAAAATTTTGGGGGCGACAAATCCAATGAGATTATGCTGAGCAAGATCGCTGCTTTTAGTGGGGAGCCCGCGTTTTGAGATATATTCTGGTGAAGCCACAATATACAAGGGGCTTCGACCCAGCGACCGAGCATGTAGCGTTGAATCGCTCAACGTACCAATACGGATTGCTAAATCGGTTTTCTTTTCTAGTAAATCCACAATGCCTTCATTGGAAGTTATTTCTAGCTCAATATCGGGATAGGCTTGATTAAATGACTGCACCAATGGCACCAGTTGATGAAACACAAACGGACTAGCCGCGTCGACACGTAAACGGCCTTTGGGCAATTCCCCACGGGAAATAATATCTTCTTCCGCCTGCTGTAATTGCATTAATCCCACCCGCACAGAGTCAATGAACTGGCGTCCTTCATCGGTTAATTCAATACGTCTAGTGGTTCGGTTTAGAATAGTGACCCCAAGTTGACTCTCCACTTTACTGACCGCTCTGGATACTCGCGCGACTTGGATATCTAGGCTCTCTGCTGCCGCTGAAAAACCTCCGGTATCGACTACAGCTAGTAAAATGGCTAAATCATCAGATTTTGTTCGCATGCTATTTCCCTCAACTTTATCCAATCGCTCATCAGCTTTATTGCATTTATAACAAATATCATTTGTAAAAACCTCTGTTTTTCACAAAACATCTTTAATGCAAAATGCCCCCCATCAATTAACAACGCGACGGCATAGCGACCAATACATCGGCTATTGCTGGTCATTTTCAAACAACAGAGAGTAAATATTATGCCTTTAGCACTTCTTGCATTGACGCTCAGCGCCTTTGCTATTGGAACAACGGAGTTTGTGATCGTGGGGCTACTCCCGACCATGGCCTCCGACCTAAATATATCACTGCCTTCAGCAGGCTTGCTGGTTAGCCTTTATGCACTTGGTGTTGCCATTGGCGCCCCGGTTTTAACGGCTTTAACAGGAAAGTGGAATCGTAAACACGTATTGATTACCGTCATGTCACTGTTTGTTGTCGGTAACTTAGTTGCATGGCAAGCACCTGGATATAACACCCTGATTATCGCTCGTATTTTGACAGGTTTAGCCCATGGTGTATTTTTCTCCATTGGTTCAACCATTGCTACCGGTCTGGTACCAAAAGAAAAAGCCGCCAGCGCCATTGCGATTATGTTCACTGGTTTAACCGTGGCGTTAGTCACAGGCGTGCCGCTTGGGACATACATAGGTCAAACCTTTGGCTGGCAATCAACCTTCTTAGTTGTTGCGCTATTAGGTTTAATCGCATTAATTGGTAGTGCTTTCTTAGTACCAAATAACTTAAAACAACCTGCTGCAGCTAAGCTTTCATCGCAGCTTAAGGTATTAACTCAACCTAGATTATTACTGGTTTATGCGATTACTGCACTGGGTTATGGCGGCACTTTTACAGCATTCACTTTCCTTGCTCCTATTTTGCAGCAAGAAACTGGCTTTAGTGCGAATGCAATTAGTTTAATTATGTTGGTTTATGGAGTCTCAGTTGCGATTGGTAATATTTGGGGCGGAAAAATGGCCGATAAAATGGGCCCAATAAAAGCCCTTAGCATTATTTTTACTGGTCTTGCAGCTGTGCTTATCGTGTTCAATTTTACCGCCGTTAACCCTATTGCCGCGGTAGCCACGATTTTAGTTTGGGGGGCATTTGCATTCGGTAATGTTCCAGGTTTACAAGTATATGTAGTGAAACTTGCTGAAAAATATACACCAGATGCAGTGGATGTTGCTTCCGGTTTAAACATTGCCGCCTTTAACGTTGGTATTGCACTTGGTTCATGGGGCGGAGGGATGGTTGTCGCTGAAGCAGGCTTAATGCATACACCTTGGGTAGGTGCAGTAGTTGTACTGATAGCGCTTGCTTTGACCCGCTTTAGTGGCCGTCTTGATAAGCGTGCAGAAAGTTAATGGTAAAAATGTATTAATGAAATAAACACGACTCTTACCCTTAGAGCTGGTCAATGCAGCAGCATTGGCCAGCTTTTCGCAACTTATATTGATTGGTATTAGACAAGATTGAAACTGATAAGAGGCACTCAATGAAAACCGTTTTTATTACTGGAGCTAATCGTGGCTTAGGATTAGAGCTTGCAAAGCAATATGCACAGCGACATTACAAGGTCATCGCTTGCTGTCGCGATATTGATTCAGCGCATGAGTTAACCCTGTTAGCACAACAGTATTCAACCATTCGCCCTTATGCTCTAGATGTTAGTCATGAAACAGATATTCTCGCTTTAACTGAGGTGTTTAAAGAGCAACCTATTGATGTACTTATTCATAATGCTGGGGTGAGTGGTGAAGGATGTGACAACTTAGGCAATATGGATCAGCAAAGATGGCTAGAGGTGTTAAAGGTCAATACCATCGCACCCATGTTAATCACGCAGGCCTTGCTCAATAATATTCTAGCCGGCCAAGATAAAACCATAATCGGGATGACCTCAATACTGGCCAGTATTGATGATAACCGCTCAGGGGGACGATACAGCTATCGAGCATCAAAAGCGGCCCTCAACCAAATAATTAAATCTCTAGCCTGTGAATTATCCGAAGCGGGAGTGAAGACCATGGCAATTCATCCAGGTTGGGTAAAAACCGATATGGGTGGAAAGGAAGGCAAGGTAACAGTAAAAGAGAGTGTTACAGGCATGCTTAATGTTATCGACAATTTAAAACTTAAGCATTCAGGTTCATTTTTTGTCTACGATGGCACTCAATTGCCATGGTAAGCCTAGTAGTTACGTCTCATACAAACTCTAAGGGTAGGATATGCTTTTAACCTTTATAGTTTTAATCCTTTCTATTGTCGCTTTGCTCGGGTGGTATTTACACAAAGTCTCCCGTGACATTTCCCAAATTGACTGGGATTGGGATGTCGATGAGATCCTATAAATTGATATTGCCTGCATCTATGGCTGGTCACATTACATATCCTAAGGAACGACTGCGATCTTACTCTGGAATGAGTAAATACTTTAACGTGATGTATGGAATC
>NZ_JBFRJF010000062.1:0-3709 GCF_041468745.1 Vibrio sp. 10N.286.52.F8 | reverse complement strand
CTCGTTTACCCGTCACTCGCATCCCGCAACTGCTCTTCAAATTATTCGAAGACTTAGCTTTTGGTTCTCCCCCTTGAACACCGGACTATTGTGAGTGATGGTGTTAATAAAAGGGGGAGTTAGAGGGGGTTGCTAGCGATGCCTAACCAACCCCTCCCAGCCTCCCCTTATATTGATATTTTCTGCCAAGTAACAGTCGTGATAAATGGGAGGAGCTAAAAGCACAACAACCATCTTCTTCTCCTCGCTCTTAATCTCTTCGCTACTCGTTTACCCGTCACTCGAATCCCGCAACTGCTCTTCAAATTATTCTAAGACTTAGCTTTTGGTCCTCCCCCTTGAACACCGGACTATTGTGAGTGATGGTGTTAATAGAAGGGGGAGTTAGAGGGGGTTGCTAGCGATGCCTAACCAACCCCTCCCAGCCTCCCCTTGTATAGGATATTTTTTGCCAAGTAACAGTCGTGATAAAGGGGAGGAGCTAAAAGCACCACTCTCACTTTATTTTCCTCACCTTTCGAATCCCGCATCTGCTCTTAAGCTTTTATCTTCAAAACAGGACACGCCTTATTCACGCCCCAATCTTTATGCCCCTTAACATTCTCATCTGAAATCAAGAACTGCTCTTGCAGTGCAGCCATCAAACCAAACAGTGCCTTGCGCTGCGCAAGTGTGAAGTTATCTTCTGGTTGCAGCTCGGCATTACAACCGCCAACCAAACAAACCCCAATATTGCCCTTGTTGTGTCCTTTCACATGCGCGCCAGTTTGCGACAGCGGCCTGCCCAATTGGACATCCCCATTGCGACGAATAACAAAGTGATACCCCACATCGCGCCAGCCTTTCTTTTTATGCCATCGACGAATCTCGGCTACGCCTACATCTTGCTGTGGCGGCGTGGCGCTGCAATGCACAGTAATAAAGGAATATGGCGGGCAATGAGGTAAGCGGAGTAAAACCGAAACCAGGCTGAATGAATAGGATGCTGAAGGTAAACAAGGATCTAACGAAGGGATAAGCTCCATCTTGCTAGCCTGCTCTTCCGAATCAATTCGTTCTTTGGTGTCAGCCCGCTCTGGCAAAACAGACGCTTCTAACGGCTGATTTGGAACTCGATCAGTTGCTGGTGGAGTGTTTGACAAAATAAATCCTCGTGTTGTTGTAAATAGGCGATTAAAGACGTTGATAGCGATTCATTTAAATCAGGGTGCAATGCGATGTGTTGTCGCAAACTTTCTTCTACGGTTTTTGCATAACCAGAGTGATGACGGACATAGCGTAAATACATCACGTAATAACCCAGTGGCACTTCACGCCGCGATCGGCTGATCATCCAGCAAATATCGTCATAGCTGGGGGTGTCACCGCATTCATCCTCATTAAAATAACAACCTTCCAAATGGCTTTCTTTATAACCGTTAACTTCATAGCTCAGTACTTGGCCAAACCCATCACTATCACTAAAAAATAACGGCTGACGTGATTGAGTGAGGGAGTTAGCACGGCACTCGATGCTCGCCATTCCGGGTTGATACGCTGAAATAAAAAGAGAAACTATCGCCTTCATTAAGCACCTTATTGCTGCATGGGGAGGGCAATGTACTTCAACATTCTTGATTGGGGTTGGCGGGAATAACACGAAAACAGAGGAATACAGAAAAATGAGAGGTGCTTCGAAAAGCCATTGCTTAATAAGGTTGATGTTGCATATCTATCCGAGGCGATTAACCAAACATCTTTTCTTACAACTTATCTCATGGGCCTTTTGCCCCTAAAGCGCCAAAAAGTGTTGTTAATGCTTCTGTATATCAATGGATTTCTATACGAATGACTAATTAACAAGGAGCGTTAACCATGTGTGTTTCTCTAATTCTTTCTTTCATCCCATTAAAAACTGGCTCGCCAATAAGCAAGTTAGTGCTATTGAAATTAGCCGATAACGCAGACGCGCGCGGCGTGTGTTTCCCATCCTTAAATTACTTAGCGCAATATTGCGAAGTGTCGGTAAGAACCGTGAAACGACACGTTAACGAGCTCGAAAAACAAGGTTTTGTGAAGCGGATAAAGCGCTTTGATGATTCAGGACGCCAGCGCAGCAACATATATCAGCTGCGCCTTCCCAGCGACAGCCACATTCAGCAGACCGATCTAGCCCAAGCGAATCAAGAGAACACGAATGTAGAACAAACAGGTTTACCGTCAGCTTCGTCGGAATATCCACAGAAGACAGAACATGCGAAGAAAACCGACCATTCAGACACTCCCCTGGGTGACTCAAGATCCAACACGGAGAGTGATCATCTGGCACACATAATCTTTCATAAAGAACATAAAACAGAGTTGATCTTGAAAAACGGCCTCTTGGATGACACCGATGTTCTTGATCCCCAAAGCGGTTCTGAACAACATGAGGTATCGACACCTCAAGCCACCACTACTCCAATAAGCCAACAGAATGAAGTCGTGATTCACCTGCTCACCAAAGAGGGCTGCGCGCCGATTTATCATGAGTTCACCACCATATTAGAGCGCACCTACCCAAAGTTAGATGTGCTGCAAGAACTGCATGCCATGCAAGCCTGGCTGTACATCAACCCCGATAAGCGCAAACCCTTTGAGCACATTGGTCACTTTGTGAATGGCTGGCTAAGAAGAAGCGCCCAAGCCAAAGCGAAGCGAGACTCATCGCCAGTCTTTAAGCAGGCTAGAGCGGCTAAGCAAACAAAAGCGGCTAAACCAGCAAGGGCTTCTGCTTCTACATCGACCAAGGAAGCTAAAACCCAACCGGCAGCCAAGACCATGGTTCACAAACAACCCACGCCCGTCTCTCAGGCCCTAGCGGACTACCAAGCCAAAAGCACCACCAATCCGTTCGAAGCACGTATCAAGGCCCTAGTTCAATCCAAATCGCCCTGCACGGATTCTAAAAAGTGACCATTCGATTATTCACAGACGAAGCGCTTGTTCACACAGCCAAAGCTATTAAAAAAATAGCTTAGAAAACCAAGATCTTAGGAAACCAAAAGGCTAGGGAAGACCAAGCGCGAATACAGACAAAAAACGTCAAGATACAAAAGTAGAATTAGGGAGAGGGCAAATGGACGATATCAGCCTAAAAAAACTGACAACGGAAGAAAAAGTCACCATTTTAGAAAAAGAGATAGCGCGAGTAGAAGGACGCATTGGCGAGTTCTTGAAACTGCTGGTTAAGCACTACCCACAAGGGCTAACACGTACCGAGATTAAAGCGTTATTGGCGGTAAACAATAACCCGAGCTTCGTCTCGCTATACCGAAACGGCAATATTTTCATTGATATAGAAAAGCGCTACTGCGACGCAGCACAAGAAAACCGCTACTTCATAGGAACCCAGTTCCTACAAGACGTACAATGCTCCCGCTGGGTCAATGCTTTGTGAAGCCTTGTCAGAATTAGGTAAATTGCAAACTGGTCAATATGCACTTGATTTGCTAGACTACGCAGCAAATTAAAACCGTATGAAAAACGCATAAAGCGAACAAATTGCACTATTGCCTTTAGGAGCCAAACCTAAGGGCGGTAGCGTACCCAAATGTGGGTGGCTAGCCCAGGGCAAGATCATGAAAAACCCATATGGAATAAGGGGTAGCGTGAAGTGATGTTTCCACTAATTTGTACACTTAAGTCACAACAAATTCAATACATTCAAGATCGATTTGATGATCAGATT
>NZ_JBFRJF010000061.1:0-937 GCF_041468745.1 Vibrio sp. 10N.286.52.F8 | reverse complement strand
TCTTCAAATTATTCGAAGACTTAGCTTTTGGTTCTCCCCCTTGAACACCGGACTATTGTGAGTGATGGTGTTAATAGAAGGGGGAGTTAGAGGAGGTTGCTAGCGATGCCTAATCAACCCCTCCCAGCCTCCCCTTATATTGATATTTTCTGCCAAGTAATAGTCGTGATAAAGGGGAGGAGCTAAAAGCACAACAACCATCTTCTTTCTCCTCGCTCTTAATCTCTTCGAATCTCGCTATTCTTCACTCGCATCTGCTCTTAAGCCTTTCGCATCTCGCTACTCGTCACCCGCATCTACTTTTTAATCACCCCACCCGTTAAATACAATCCAATCGCCGCTAACACCGGATAACCAAACGCTTCATTGGTCATTTCCCCTAATGGCTTCCAATCGTAACCGTGCATGCAGCCAAGAATCACCATCACATGCAGTGCCACATAAGGAATGGTGAACAACAACACAATGTAGCGCTGTACCAACTTAAAAGGTTCATACGCTTTAAGCAGTGCCAGCTTGTGCTTCGCTTTTTCTTCATCAGTAAAAAACATCGCATCTCCTGTGTTGGTGAGTGCATCTAACCCCTTGCTAATCGAAGACTGGCTCCCGAATATTCTTCCGAACAATGTCATACTGCTCCTTGGTTTATTGATTGGCTTTGACCGCATGTATAGCCTTTGACTGTATAACCTTACGGTTCGACAACCTTAGCGAGACCTCTGCTCCGCCATTTATCCGTTGAATTAGATTCCCTATCACGTTCGTCCCTCACTGTAGGGAATGACGACTACTTTTATTAAGTTAATAATCTCACGACTCCGTCATTCCGCCATTCTGTTGCTTTAGAGGCGAGGAACGAAGTATCTGGAATCCGCTTTTAGTCTCTTCGCATCTCGCTTACTCGCATCCCGCAACTGCTCTTCAAATTATTCGAAGA
>NZ_JBFRJF010000060.1:0-20122 GCF_041468745.1 Vibrio sp. 10N.286.52.F8 | reverse complement strand
CATTACTTGGCATCTCAACCGTTGGATTTTTCGCGGCCTTAGCCTTAATGACTGAAAACGGAGGCATAGAGCCTTTTTTCCCCAACATAGGATCAATAAGGATAAATGTTTCGCCAGATTCAATGAGAAAAGTTGCGCTACGTAGGTGGTGGATCTTCATAATGCCTCTCTAAACTCACTAACAAGTCATGTTCTCTATACGATTTAGTATGCTACTTTCCGACTTCTTATGATACTGTCTTGAAAGTCAACGTTCGCGCAAATCGAGACACTCATGAACAAATCAAGCGAGTTAATTAAAATTACTATGATAGCCTTTGAAGGCATCAGTGCTTTTCATCTCTCTGTGCCCTGTCTGGTGTTTCGAGATATCTTTTTCGGTCAGCCGGTTCGGTTTAACTTGAGGATCTGTAGCGAAAACAGCTTGCGGTTTGAAACAAGCTCTGGATTTGGTGTGGTGGTCGATAGCGATCTAAGTGCTACCCAAGAAGCCGATATTATAATTATTCCAAGCTGGCCAAATGACCTGCCAGAGCCAAGTGAGCGACTTCTAGAGGCGTTAATAGATCATCATGATAAAGGGAAGTTGCTGGTAGGGCTCTGCCTTGGTTCTTATGTTCTCGCGTGTGCTGGCGTTCTCGATGGCAAACGAGCCACAAGCCACTGGGCATTTACCGAACAATTTCAGCAGCAATTTCCTAAGGTGAATTTTGACCCAAACCCTCTATTTGTTGAACATGAGACTATCATCACCTCTGCTGGAGTAGCAGCTTCACTCGATTGCTGTCTGCACATAGTGCGCCGTTTGTGTGGTAGTGAGCTTGCGAATGATCTCGCTCGTAAGATGGTGACTGCACCATCTCGTAATGGTGGGCAGCAACAATACATACCAGCACCAGTCAACATAAAACCCCTCACAGAGACAAGTATTAACCTTGTGATTGAGCAGGTTGAGCAGAGTCTCAATCAGTCTCATTCACTAGATGAACTCGCTGAGCGCTGTGCGATAAGTAAACGTACCTTTACACGCCAGTTTAAATCCACCTATGGTTGTACATTTGGTGAATGGCTGCAAAATCGACGTTTGGTGTTTAGCCAACGTCTATTAGAAACCACGAAACTATCGATACCTCAAATTGCAGAGCAAGCGGGTTTTGGCTCTGACAGTGTATTTAGAAAGCACTTTAAATCTGCTTTTCATGTATCGCCGGTTCAGTGGCGCACGACTTTCAAGCAATAGAACTCATTTCATTGAGGGCATTTTTGCGTTACATGCTACCGCCAGCATACCTTTGGGCAGAAATGAGTTTCGGAAAAGTAAACATTAGCAAATCATGAATAACTACAGGTATGGCAAAGAGGAAAAAGTTTCAACGGTGTCTCCAATTGCTTTATTGAAATACTAGTACCTGATCCCGTACTGGAATCAGGTGATTGTTATGAGAGACAAAAGACAAGACATGACCCTATTGTTTCTAATGCTGAGTCACAAGCAGTTTTTTTCCATGCTCGATTAATCATTATCAGCATTACTGATAACTTAAGCGCGTTGCAGCAAATCGGTTAAGTAAAGTGTGCATGATGTAACACAGTAATAAAGTCGCTACGATGGCAACCAAAATACTGCTAATACGGTAAAGTGCACTATATATCAGATCGCTACCTGGGGTGAGGTATTGGCCAAATAAAATCCCCAGCGTGGTCATCGCTCCAAAGCCAACCCCAGCGCCGACGTTTTCTTTAACATGAACTTGGCTAAATAGCATTAATCCGAACCATAAAACCGGCACTACTAAGATAAGCAGCCCCGACCAATCATAGAGAAACAACTGGGCTAACACACCGAATGTCACTCCAAGAAAGGTACCTATCGCACGTTTAAGGGCATAATTTAATACCCCAGTAAAATGCATCGGATAAAGTAATAAAATTGTGGCAGCTTGCGCCGACATAGAGTCTTGCAGATTAAATATCTGGAACACGACAAAAGATGCTGTGGCGATAGTTGCCCCCAGTAATACTTCATGTCGCATTCGATTTACTGATTTTGCTGGTGGTTTTTGCAATTTTCTGGGTTCAACATCAGGGATTAACGAGACCATGATATAGGCGATAATGATTGCCAGTATTGTGGCGCCGAGATTAGCGCCGATGAGACCGTTTAGATCAGTATCAGGGTAACTGGCAAAATTAAGCATGATGCTCAGATTAAGTAAACTATTGGCACCATAAAGAAAAAAACTGCCGCGGGTCATGGCGGTAAAAAAGCCAACAAACACCCCAAAAATAATCAGGGTCATTAAGACTGGATGGCCACCAAATAAACCACCGATAACGCCTACCACTAATCCAGCTGTGACAGAAGACGCCAACACCTGCCGCGCGACATGGGCGGTGAACACAGGTGCTAGCCCTAGCAATACCATAGGGGTAACAGTATAAAACACCCCGTTACTAAAGCCGAACAGTTTGCACACAGTAAAGCCAATCGTGCCAGCAGTGGCAATACGTAGACATTGACGTAAATCATTGGCTGTCATGGGATTAAATCTTAGTAACATGATTGTTGCCTTGTGTCGCTGTAATATATTTAAAATAGCGCATCTATCAAATGTATGATGTTAATAGATATAGTGCAGCATACTGATGGCTTTAATCTGCCCATGAGCTAATAAGTTCAGCAAACTATTTTCTGGCATTATCTGCACCGTCGCCCGTGCCCCCGTTGGCAATGTTCTCATGACTTCGTCATTATCTAATTGTAAATGCAATCTCATTCTTTGGGCGTCACGGACCCAGCGATCAGATTGTTGCGGAGTCGCTAAACTGCCATTGGCATCGAACTGTCCGGCGCTAACCCCAGCATCAATACTGCTGACGTGGGCGCGATATAAACGGCCTGGTTCACCGTCAAACGCAACAAGGGCTTTAGATGAAATTGAGACATCTCGTAATGCCTTTTCTCTAAAATCAGCAATAATATCCACATCATCAGAAACAAGAGCCAGCAGTGGCTGGCCAATGGCCGCAAAGCCGCCGACCATGATTTGCAAGTTAGTAACTGTGCCGTCTTGATCCGCATGAACTTGGGTATAAGACAGGTTTAATTTGGCTTGGGCTAAGCGATTTTCGGCCTGACGTACTTTTAAGTTATTGTTACCGTAAACACCGCGGCTCACTTCTAATTGCTTTAAACGGGCTTGGGTTGCCAGCAAATTTGCTTCAGCCGCAGCGGCATCGCTGTCAGCTTGATCGCGTTGCTGTTGGGATACGCCATTAGTTTTGTACAGTGCATCAAGACGCTTTGCTTCGCTGCGTTTTTGTTGTGATGTGGTTTGGCTGGCATTGACATCAGCTTGCGCCGCTAACAAAGAGGCATCTAGCTCAGCGTTATCTTGCTGGACTTGCTCTAAAGCCAACTGCGCTTCATCTACCGCTAACTTATACGGTCTAGGATCTACTTCAAACAGTAATTCACCCTTGCTAACAACTTGGTTATTAGTGACAGCAATAGTTTTAATGCGGCCATTAACTTGTGGGGTAACCTTAGTCACAACCCGAGTTGCCATAGCCTGCGGCGTTAATGGCATAGTCGCATCAGCAAACATAAAGTAACCAAATACCAGCATAAAGCCTGCTAAGGCAATTTTTGTTAGCCGCGAAAATTGTTGATCTGGTGTCATATTTGTATTCACTTACTTGTCTGTCATTTTAGCTAATTTGGTTAACGCATTATTACCAATCAGATTAATTACTCTTTCAAACTCAGTAAGTTCTTCAGCGTTTATGCCTAAGAGCAATTGGCTACGGATATTGATAATTGTTACTTCAACTTTCGTTATTAAATCGAGTCCAGCAGGAGTCAAATTGACAAGTCTGGCGCGTTTATCATGGGGGCAACAGTGGCGTTCAATGAGCCCTTGCTGTTCTAATTGGGCTAAGGTGCGCATTAAAGAGGCCAGTTCAATTTCTAAGGCATTGGCTAATACTTTTTGACTGAGGTTGTCGCCTAATCGCCACAGTTTCCATAAGGCTGTCCAGCGTGGGTAAGTTAACTCTAAAGGGGCAAGTTCAATGTCAACAGCGGTGCGCCATAAGCGATGCAGACGCCCCAATTGTTCTGCCAGTGATAGCTCTTTCATATGGTCGAATTCTTTTTGCATCATGGTTCCCATTTACTTAGCGTGCTAACTATTATACTTGGTTAGCACGCTAAGTAAATTGTTTTATACTATCAAAATCGCCTCATAAGCCTAAATCCCCTTAAAGTAATGAAAAAAAAGAATAAAAATGGAAGTGAAATAGGACATCCGATCTTTTACCAATAAATTTTAACCCAGCCAACCCAATCGCTGAGCCAGAAACACAGTAGATGACAAAAAATATTAGCTAACGCGCCCATTCAGTCACAAAATAAACGGAAGCGGAATTTTAAAGAAAAATATGTAGGATTTTTGAGATTTACAGGTGGCGTTGTTGAACAATTCCTCCCTAAGAGCGTAGTAACCCCAAGGGCTGCGAGCAATTAAGCCACTTCATTTCTTACGGGCATACCTAACAACGGGGGGGGGGGGCAGGTCTTGCCTTTTGCCACTATACGGCTGACTCGTGAATAATGTAAGTCGAAGTGATTCCCTATTTGCTTTTGCGTATAGCCACCGCTATTAAATGCAGCAATAATGGCATCATTTCTACTAGGCGCTGAGTCTTGGTACTCCTTTAGCGAAAGAGGTTTAGCACGTCGCTGTTTTGCCGGAACCTCTTTGATATCTCCCTCTGCTAAATTCAAATTAGGAAGATGACTGTTCACAAACTCATCACTGCCTAGGTACACCTGCTGCTTTAATCCTGTCCATAGTGGCTTACCAACCCCCTCGAAAACGAATTGCTTGTATTTCTCAACAGCCTTATTTCTCTGGCGGCCAAATTGAAACAAGGTTTGATCAACCGCTAGCCAGTCTGGTGACTCTTTTAAACCAGTAACAAAAGGCCAACTGCTCCACTCATATTCGTTCGGTGTATCCACTATATTTGCACGAACGGGGTTAAGTAAAATGTAACGTCCCACTTCCAATAGATAAGCGTCTTTGTCGACTAAAATGGCTTTAAAGCGACCTTGGTATAGATGACCGACTCGGTTATGTTTTCTATTGAACTTTTGGGTATACACACCATTAAGCTGACGCATTCCCTTACTTAAGTTCCCATCAGGAGTTTCGACGAGTAGATGGTAATGATTGGTCATTAAACAGTAGCTATGCACGACCCAATTGAATCGCTCACTGGTGCCTGACAACACTTCGATAAACAATTCAAAATCTTGCTCTTCCAGATAAATCGGCTGTCGAGCATTACCGCGCGACGTTACATGATAGAGCGCACCCGCATACTCTATTCTCAGTGGTCTACTCATTGTCTTCCCTATACAAAAATGGCCTAGTTAAAAACTAGACCATTTCATCAAAAAGGCAAAAGACAGGACTTGACCCTACGTACGATTTCATCAAAAAGGCAAAAGACAAGACTTGACCCTACGTACGCAAACGCTGACATGCGCCAAGTAAAGAGACAAAGAAACCGGATTGATAAGTCTTTGGCTCAAGCTGAAGCTCTAGGATTAATGGTCACTGATATTAAAGGAAGATTAGGATGGTGAGTTCACGGGTAAAAATTCAATCCGAGAAGCTTTTGGACAATTCCGTGTCAGTGACTTTTCTAAATTAGTATTTAATGAATAACTACAGGTATAACAAAGTAATTGTTGAGCGCTAATGGGAAGAATTGGTTTATGGTGCGAAAGCAACTGAATTCATATAAAATAGCATAACTAATTGATTCCTATATTTATCAGAGGCAAAGATGAAAAAAACTTTAATTGCAATCAGCTGTACAGCGATCATCGGTGGTGGTGCCTTGGTTGCCAATAACATGTTGATTAAGAATGCAGCAGAAACTGTGACCAGTGAAGTTGAAAGCTCACTAATTGGACTAAAAAACCAATTCATTGATGCCCAACTGATCGATACGGAAATCAACAATAACAATATCAAGCAGAATTTCGCTATCTACATAAACAATGGTTCAAAAAGACTTCCTGAACCAATCTACCTAAGCCACACAGCAACGGTTGCGCCATTCGGACTTAGCGTTGAAGGTAATTTTAGTCTCCCGAAGGATAAAGGACTTACCTCAACGTTAATCAGAGAGGTAGCAAGCTTAAATGAAAGCATAAAATACACATTCGATACCAGCAATCAGTCTTTAGATCTACAAAGCAACTTCTCACTTGGAGAAATCAATACAGGCCGCTCAAGCAACTTCAAACTTGGCGATGTTGAGATTCTGTTTAAAGGCAATAAAGAAGCCTTCACTACATCCACAAAAATTGACGGAATTAGAATCTCTGAAAGAAGAGAACAGGCCTATATAAACGGCATTGAGCTTAAGTCAAATATCACTAATGACACCCATAATACTGAAATAATTGCAAATGATGGAGGTTTCAACGATCGATCTGGTGGATTTAGCTTCAAAGACGCGAAGTTTCATTCAGCAATTACAATTGAAGACAATACGAGCCTGAAGCTTGATTGGAAAGTTGACTCACTAGATCTTCAATCTCCAAACATCACCCAACTATCGAACAAACTTGGCTTAAGTGGTGAGATTAAAGGAGTTAATACTCAAGAGCTTAATAGCTTCATCGGTTTGATTGAAAGAAATCCTACAGAGGAAACAATTGAGGCTGCTTTTAAATCCATAATAGGTAATGGGATCAAATTCGAGAATATCAACATCTTCGTTAATGACTCAAGTTCCGATGGAGAAATTGAAATAATGCCTAAAAATTATAAAGGCTTAACTAACCGAGAATCAGAAGAGGCATTTGAGAAGTCCCTTAAAGTTGACTTCAATGTCACTATCACACCAAAGCTAGTTAAATTACTTGAAATCAACCAAAACGCATTGGACAGACTGTGGAACGAAGAAGAGTCAGGTAACTACACCACAACGATCAAGCAATCACTTGGGAAGACATTCATCAATGGCGTCGAAGCGAACTAACATTTCGTTCAAAAGTCTATTGCCGCCTTGCTATTTGAACATGCTAGGCGGCATGAATTCTCAGCTAAAGTACCAAAAGTACTCCATATATAGTAACGCCTTTCTTCACCGCATAAAATTAACTCAAAAGTTTTAAATATCCCTATGGTCGATACTGCATATCTGAGAAATTCTGAAGGGTAGACTCGGTCGGATTACCTCTTATAGGGTTAATATATATAAACACGATATTTACTATCTCGAACTCTAACCAACAATGGGGCATTTCCATGTTAGAAAGTGGGACGAATAAAACCGATTGTAAACAAACAAAAGCCACCAAGCTTAAACTTGATGGTTTTTATTCTTAACTGCTTGTTCAGCAGGAAGGTTGCTTTCTTCCTGGCCTATTCTTAGCTGCCTATTCGGCAGGACACTGTTCCGTCATTGATGCCCACTAATTCGGGAATTTCTTAGCTGCCTATTCGGCAGGACATTGTAAAATATAGTCTCTAACCATCTGATTCTGCATGCTTAAAGTCACAATTCATCAAAATACCCTTTTTCTTATTACTTCTGTAAGCCCTTGTTTTCACTTCTCTAAAAAAAATAGCTTTAGAAAAAGGGTCAAAAACGTAACTCAGGTACTGTGCCTTTTCTTTCTTGATTGGTGGCTAAACCATAGCTATTAAAGTTTGCTGCAACGCGCTCTCTAACAAACTCCTTTTGTACAAACAAAATATAACTTTCCCCTGATGAACCGCTGGAGATTGGGATTCGATGAAAACTATAGATGACCCGCTCTTCATTAGTGACTGGTAATGATGGTTCAGCACCAGATAGTTCGGATCTAGCCATGCTGCGTTTGATTCGGCGTTTCTTAGAGCCTAAAAAGCTTTTCCCGATCATTTGGTTACGGACAAACCTCACTTCAGCCGCAGTGTCTGGTACCTCACAGACACTGGAGATCTCAAACAAACCTTCATTTACCATCACAGAGAAATAGGGCTGAAAAGAGAGTCCAACCATCATCTCCTTATCTTCGGCAACAAAGGCAATAGTTTGGCCGACTGTCGATTCATTCCAATCAGGAAAGCTCACGCCAATCCTATTCATCGCTTGTCGGTTATTGACCATAAACAAGTGCATTTGGGATATACACCGTCCTGCCAATAATTCGTGGTCGGCTTGTGCAGGCATGTAACGTATTAAGAAATAGTAACGCTTAGTCATATCTATCCCTTACTTCGCTTTGGAACAATTGAATAGGCCGCCTTTGATCAAGACAGACATGATGAAATGCACATCATTTGGGATGGCTTGAGAAGCTGTCATACTTTCAATCCAGTTCTCTGTATGTCTGAGCAGTTGATAGAAGTCATTTCCATGGGACACGTGTCGCCTTGCTATAACGTATTCTCGATCTGCCCCATATTCGTTCACTCTTAATGGTTTATCTGCGTTTTCATGCCACCAATCGTCAATCGATTGCAATGCGGCTCCAACTTTTTGACCATGAAACGCAACGGTTTCCTTTCCGTTCAATAGTTCGACGGTAGCTAACTGCTTAGTCGGAACACCATCTTCTCGGCTATCTAAAAACTCTTGGCTTGGGTAAACCTCATCTCCCCAACCAACTCCAATTTTAGCTTTGACATCCATGTAGAAATATTCGGTCGGGTCAGAAAGGGCTCGCATCAAATAGGCTGTGAGCTTTTCTAGGTATTCTGCTGAAGCCTCATCCCAATGACCATACCAAGAAAGCCTTGTTGCGTTTTCTATAATCAAGGTTTGCGAATCACTGGTGGTCACTTCTATCGACAGGTTTCGACACTCTCTGTTGCGCCAAAGCCAACGGCCAAGCAGTATATTCTTTGCGTATCGATGAGCGAGCTCCTGATACCCATTGAGCTCTTTATAAGTATTAGCCAGTAACGAAAGTTTACTGCGCACTTAACCATCACAGGTATTCGGCGTTAGAAATAGTGCTTTGACTTGAAAGCTTCAGATAGCAAAAAGCCGCTCATAAAGAGCGGCTTTTTTAAGGGGTGGGAACCCAGCCACATCCCGGCACACAAGTCACTCGCTGCGGCTGCTCCCTTCCAGGCCTGACCGAGTTCACGAGCTATTGTTGCGGGAGGACCAGGCCCCCATAGATTCGTTTTCTAAGAGGCTTGCCTCAAAGAGTGATTGGATTATTAAGCATCACAGCAACCATTGCAAGCCCTTCCACCCTATTTTTGAACAATTGCGGTCTAAGTGCTTATCCTTTATTCAAACCACTAGAAAATCGCAGGTAAATTCACCATTTACCTGCATTTGGAAGGGTTGGATTGCTGGAGTACTAAATATCGATATCTTCGTTATCTTCTGTGCGAATGATGTAGTCTGTCATCCACGCGGTGCCTAATAGACACAACCATACTACAAAGACTGGACTAGGTACTTCGATACTTGGGGTAATCACCAAAGCCGCAAAACCAACCGTTGGCAGTGTCCAACACAGTAGTTTATTCCAGCGGAAGGTTTTCAAGCGCGTCAGCGTTTCCATCGATGCCATGATGCCCGTTACACACAAGGCAACCAAAGCGGCATAAGGTAAATCGGCTATCCATAATGGAAGTATTAAGCCTAATGACCACCAGCTGTGTCGGCTAGCAGGCTTAAGATGATTTGCCGCCCACCAAATCACGATGATTGATAAGGTTTGAAGTGTGGTAACCCACGGGACGCCTTCAAGCTTGCCTGCTGATTGTGTCACCATGATCCCGACCTGCAAAGTAGTCACAATCAAGCCGGAAATAATCACGACCGACAAACTACTGCGTCTTGAGAAGACCACCATCAATAGCGGGAATAGTACCCACGCACTGACAGACAGCGTGATGGGCTGCAAAGGAAGGGTTAGACCATAAGTGGTCATGGAAACAAGCAAAGCTAATCCTGCTATGCCCCCCTGCGGTAAAATCCATAAAGCAGGAATTACCATTGCAAGCACCGGGATATCTCCCTCACTTAAACTGATTGCTCTCGCGCAAACAACCGCTAATAATGTGGTGATCAAGAACTGAAACGTTGTAAATACCATAGCCCTCTCCTTCTACCGATCCGTGGTACCATACCAATCGTAGTAATTAACTGGTCACCCTAGCTTGTTAAAAAACTCGATAACCTCGTTAGATTTTTTGATTGGAGAATAACTACTTATCAAAACTTCTTATCAAAAAGAGCGGCCTTGCTCTCAAGCTTTTTCCCTGCGCTATTTTTGAACACTTACTTACTGTGATTGGTATTTATGAACTAGGAACATTTAGTATGGACCAATTTTTAAGCCAAATCTTTGCTGTGATTCACCAAATTCCATATGGAAAAGTAACAACTTATGGAGACATAGCACGTTTTTCAGGATTTCCGGGCTATGCGCGCCATGTTGGTAAAGCGCTGGGTAACCTGCCAGAAGGTAGCAAACTGCCTTGGTATCGAGTGATAAACAGCAAGGGTGAAATATCTTTAAAGGCTGATTCGTTCGACAGACAAAAGCAGCATTTGGTTAAAGAAGGGGTTGAGGTGAGTGATGCAGGAAAAGTTAAACTCAGAATATACAAATGGCAGCCCTAGAGCTGCCACTAATCGTCAATTCAACTGGCTAAGTTAAGCCAATCAAGATGCCTTAACAGTGGCATCGATTTCTGATTAACGAACACCAACCAAACGTAGGTCTGCTTGCTGTGTATTTTCTACATCAGTAATTACTGACTTAATCGTGTCCGTTATGAAACGCAGTTTACCGTCAACATGAATCGATGCGCGCATGTTGTAACGGTGGTTAGCTTTAATTTTGTCGTTGTCGTAGCTCAGCTCGAATGCGAACGGTACTTGCTTACCGTCTGTGGTGAACTCTTGAGTTGCGATAACCGTCGATGGTGCATCAGCCAGTGAGATATCTTCTAGCGTAACGGTAACCACTGCATTCTCTGGCAATGCAATTCTTTCACGGTAGCTTACTGTTCCTGAAATCACTTGAGTGTTCTCTGCAACCACTTCTTGAGAAGCGCTCGTTTCTGATGTTGCTTGGCAACCAACAAGTAGGCCAAACGATACTAAAGACGTAATAAGAATTAGAGCCTTTTTCATATTCAATTTCTCTCAACATGTTTGCCGGACTCGGCAAATCTACTCACCAATTATAAGAGAGCTTTCATATTCTGTCTTGAAACCCTATGATTTATTGACAGATATCTGACTAAGCTAAATGATTAACACCATAATCTGACACCCATTTTACGAAGAGGAATGCTGGCGATGAGTCAACCTTTACAAGAATTACTAAGTTTACTTCAGCTAGAAAAACTGGAAGAAGGTTTATTCCGTGGGCAAAGTGAGAACCTAGGCCTACCACAGGTATACGGCGGTCAGGTATTGGGACAAGCGCTTTCTGCTGCTCGTTATACCGTTCAAGACGACCGTAGTGTTCACTCGTTCCACAGTTATTTTCTGTTTCCCGGCGATCCTGAAAAGCCAATCATTTACGATGTTGAGAACCTACGAGATGGACGCAGCTTTAGCACACGCCGTGTAAAAGCGATTCAAAATGGCCGCCCTATTTTCTATCTCACTGCTTCTTATCATGGCGATGCGCCAGGGTTTGAGCACCAGATTTCAATGCCTGATATTCCGGGACCAGAGAACTTTGCCTCAGAAACTGAATTAGCGAGCCACATTGCGGAATTCTTACCAGAGAAACTGCGCAAAACCTTCTGTGGCGAAAAGCCGATTGAGATGCGTCCGGTGACGGTGGTAAACCCACTGAAACCTAAGAAGACGGAAGCGAAACAATACCTTTGGGTAAGAGCGAATGGCGCGATGCCAGACAACCACTTGATCCACCAATACCTGCTTGCCTACGCATCGGATTGGGGATTCTTAGTGACGGCGCTTCACCCACATGAAGTCTCTATCATGACGCCAAATTTTCAAGTGGCGACGATTGACCACTCAATCTGGTTCCACCGCCCATTCAAAATGGACGAATGGCTGCTTTATGCGATTGAAAGCCCAACGGCAGCGAACACTCGCGGCCTAGTGCGCGGCGAGATCTTCAACCAGAAAGGTGAGCTGGTAGCGACAGCAGTACAAGAAGGTGTGATGCGTTTTACTAAATAGCACTCAAATAAATAGCGGATAAACGCTTCTTACAAGCCCCAAATACGCACAAACAAAAAGAGGCTAGGTTTAATACCTAGCCTCTTTCTTTAATGACGCTTAAGAAAACTCGTCACGCAAAAATCAATAAAACCTACTCAACTTCTAACGTTGGCTCAAACTCGCCTTGAACTCGCGTTTTAATGCCATCACCTGCGTCTCGTAGAAGGTTAAATGGCGATAACACTACGCCTTTCACCGCGCCCTCAGCGGCTCCCTGAGCGAGTTCCTTACTCTTATCAGCTAACAAATTAGCTTGTGCCAAAATACCTGGGACTTCCGCTCGTAGCATTTCAGATTCCGTGACAATGACAGGAATAGTCTGTTCGCGGTAAGACTTACTTTCAGCGAGCATTGGTGGCATTACGTCTACGCGGTATCTCTTTAATTCAGTTAATGTTGGTGGAATAACATCGGTTCTTACCTGCTCGACTTCCGTTCGAACATTTTTCACTTCATCTAATATCGCAGGGATTTTGTTGTCGACCGAGGCTACGGTTTGATTCACATCATCGATCGTCTTTCTAACTTCTTCGACAGTGTTTAACACCTGAGGAGCAAGATCGCTGACATGTTCTGCAAGCGCTAATAGCTCTTCTACTTTGAGCCCTTTGGTGAGGCCCGATATGTCTTCGATAACTTGCGGGTAAGTATCAACGATTTCACCGACTTTATTAGTCAATGAGTAGATGGTGTAACCCAAGTAAAAAATGGCGACCGCCAGTACCAGCTGGATAGCGGTAGATACTTTTGCAAACATGAATAATCCTTTTCTTTATCGCAGAGACGAGATCTAAACTGAGAAGATAGTTAAACTAAAGCGATAGTTAATCTATTACTAGGCGCAGCTTAAAGCGGCAATGCTGTCGTGTACTTCAATGGTTCCATCGCAAACGTCGAGGTCACATTAGAGATACCATCAATGCTATTCACCAAGCGCTTATAGAAATCATCAAAGCACTTCATGTCTTTAACCTGAACCTTCATCATATAATCATATTCGCCAGCCATGCGATAGAACTCCATCACTTCTGGAAATTCCGACACAGTATTCACAAAACGACCATACCACTCATGAGAATGATCACTGGTTTTCACCAATACGAACGCAGTAAAGGAAAGATCCAGTTTTTCCGGGTTCAATAACGCGACCCTTTTCTCAATAATACCGTTCTCTTCGAGGCGCTTAAGCCTTTTCCAACAAGGCGTTGTAGTGAGATTGACCGCTTCAGAAATATCGTTCAATGACAGGGTGCTGTCTTCTTGCAGTAACCCTAATATTTTTTTATCTACGGCATCTATCACACTTTCACCAAATCGCATTTAAAGAGAATAATTTTCTACAATTTAAGCAAAACAAAGCAAATATGGCAAAGTTTTTCTCTCCGATTATAGATAAATTAGAACCATACCAATTACAAAGAATTCCTACACTCGATCAGGAGAACGTTTATGTGCACTGACCATCAATGGATTAACAACGCGATTCGTAAAATTGAAGCGGACTACCAACGCTCAGCGGATACGCACCTTATCAAGCTCGATCTACCAAGTATCGAAGGCATTGATGTTTACCTTAAAGATGAAAGCACACACCCTACAGGCTCTTTAAAGCACCGTTTAGCGCGTTCTCTCTTCTTATACGCTATCTGTAACGGTTGGGTTGGCCCAGAAACCACGATCATTGAATCTTCATCGGGCAGTACTGCGGTGTCTGAAGCTTACTTCGCTCGCCTACTTGGCCTTCCATTTATCGCGGTAATGCCAAAATGCACAGCGAAGAAAAAGATCGAGCAAATTGAATTCTACGGCGGCCAAGCGCATCTTGTGGACCGCTCAGATGAAATTTACGATGAGTCTCGCCGTTTAGCAGAAGAATTGAATGGTCACTACATGGATCAATTTACTTACGCTGAGCGCGCAACCGACTGGCGTGGTAACAACAACATCGCGAACTCGATTTTCAATCAAATGCAGATGGAAGATCACCCAGTTCCGGCTTGGGTAGTAATGAGCCCAGGTACTGGCGGTACTTCAGCGACGATTGGCCGTTTCATTCGCTACCAACAACATGAAACTAAGCTTTGTGTTGTGGACCCTGAGAACTCTGTATTCCACGAATACTTCCAAACAGGCAATGCGAACGTGAAAGGTAGTACATTCAGCAAGATTGAAGGCATTGGTCGCCCACGAGCAGAACCAAGCTTCATTCCTGGTGTGGTTGACGAAATGCGTAAAATCCCAGACGCAGCAAGTATCGCAACGACACATTGGTTATCTGACATTCTTGGTCGCAAGGTCGGCGCATCAACCGGGACTAACATGTACGGTGTGCTTCAATTAGCCAGTGAAATGAAAGCACGTGGAGAAAAAGGTTCTATCGTGACTTTACTGTGTGACAGTGGTGAGCGTTACCTAGACACTTACTTCAATGACGAGTGGGTAAATCTGAATATCGGAGACCTACAACCTTATGCAGCGAAGTTAGAAGCTTTCTCGCAAACGGGTGAGTTGGCTTAAGTTCAAAACCGATAGTTCGAAATAGAAAAGAGCCTTGATGGGCTCTTTTTGTTTATTCATTCTATTAATCAACCACCAACGAGAACAAATTACTCTGGCTTCTGCTTCGCTTCAAATGCCGCTAGTTGTTCAGGCGTCGCTTTTGGCTGATGGTTTTGTTTCCACTCATCGTAAGTCATGCCATATACGCGCTCACGAGCGTCATCGATATCCAAGTCTAAGCCTTGTTGCTCAGCTTCCGCTTTGTACCATTTGCTGAAACAGTTACGGCAGAAGCCCGCCAAGATCATCAGATCGATGTTCTGCACATCTTTATTGTTATCTAGGTGCGCTAACAGGCGACGAAAGGTTGCTGCATCCAGCTTATCCTGTTCTTCTTGAGAAAGATCTTTGTATTTAAATTCAGCCACTTTACTTTCCTTTATTCGATTTATTGTATTAATTCGTTGAGCTCTGTTTGTTATACAAAAAAAGCCTGCCATTCGCTAGGAGCAAACGCAGGCTTTTCAATATTGTTACACTATTCCATGTTTATTAGCCGTGCGAGCTTCTTCCCACGTTATCGTGGCTCAGCTCTTTATTTAGAACCGCTTCCACATGACCTGGAGAACGTGTTGAGCCAGAAATCAGTCGGTACATCGCAGGGATAACGAACAGAGTTACCAATGTCGCGAAACCCATACCGAAGAAGATAACCGTACCCACTGCCACTCGGCTTTCATAGCCTGCGCCCGTTGAAGTAATCAATGGGATGGCACCAGCTAGTGTGGTAAACGCCGTCATCAAGATTGGACGTAAACGTCGAGCCGAAGCATCAATGATCGCCTTTTCAAACTCAATGCCACGGTCACGAAGTTGGTTAGCAAACTCTACGATCAAGATACCGTTTTTGGTCACCATACCGATCAACATGATCATACCAATCTGGCTGTAGACATTGAGCCCTTGATTCATCAACACCAAACCTAAGAAGCCACCAAAGATACCCATAGGTACGGTGAACATCACCACCAGCGGGTTAATGAAGCTTTCAAACTGCGCGGCCAGTACCAAGTACGCGACCAGCATCGCTAGCGCAAATACCACTAAGATACTTGATTGGTTCTCTTTAAAGTCTTTTGACTCGCCAGAGTAACTCACTGAAATATCGCCCGGTAGCTGTTCAATCGCTTGTTCATCAAGGAAATCGAGTGCGTCACCCAGCGTGTAGCCTTCCATTAGGTTCGCTTTGATGGTCACCGATTTCTGCTTGTTGTAGTGCGATAAACGAATCGAGGATGCCACTTCTTCAATGTGCGTCAGCGTGTCGAGCGTAACTAGCTCGCCAGACTGAGTTCGCATGTAGATTTGGCTCAAGTCATTGGCATTATTAAAGCTGTTTTCATCACCACGCAAGTAAACATCGTACTCTTCACCACGGTCAACGAAAGTGGTTTCACTACGGCCGCCAAGCATGATCTCTAACGTATCTGAAATGTCCGAAACGCTAACGCCTAGCTCGGCTGCACGTTGCTTATCTACGGTTACTAATAACTCTGGTGTTTTCTCAGAGTAATCGATGTCCGCACCTTCCATCATTGGAGAGTCTTCAGCCGCTTGCTTTAACAGTTCGCCCCACTTCTGAAGCTCAGAGTAATCAGAGCCACCCAGTACGAATTGAACAGGCTCACTTGAACCACCTTTGAAGCCCGGCATGAACGGGAATACACGTACATCAGGAATACCATTTAAAGATTTACGAACTTCGTTCAACGCTTCCTGAGCGGTTTCATCACGTTCATCCCAATCTTCTAGGATCATGATAACGAAGCCCGTTTGGTCGCCCGCATTACCACCAAACGCTGGTGATTGAATACTAAATGACTTCAAGAAACCTTGACCAAGCAGCGGCATTAGGCGCTCTTCAACGATGTCCATATTGGCAGACATACGGTTGTAACTGGTTGCATCAGCACCACGAACAAACGCAAAGATAACACCACGGTCTTCTTGAGGCGTCAGTTGCGACGGCACTTGTTGCATCAAGCCATAGCTACCGCCCATACACGCGATAATGATGATTGGAGCTGCCCAACGCCAGTTTAAAGCACGGCGCAATACCGAGCGGTATCCAGACTCAAGTTTGCCAAATACGCGCTCGACAAACAGGTTGAAACGGTTTGGTTTAACGTTCGCTTTTAGGATTTTACTGCCTAACACTGGCGTTAACGTTAGTGCGACTAGCGACGAGAAGATCACCGACATCGCAAGCAATACAGAAAACTCGGTAAACAATAGGCCAACCATGCCGTCCATGAACGAGATTGGTAGGAATACCATTACCAATACAAGCGTCGTTGCGATTACCGCGAAGCCTACTTCACGAGTACCTTTATAGGCAGCAAGCAGTGGTGACTCACCACGTTCAATGTGGTGGAAAATATTCTCAACCACTACGATCGCATCATCTACCACCAAACCAATCGACAGGATAAGTGCCATCAAGGTAATCAGGTTGATAGAGAAACCGAAGTAGTACGCGGCAATAAACGACGAGATCAGAGATACAGGTACGGTTACCGCTGGAATAAGTGTTGCACGTGCTTGACCAATAAAGATATAAAGCACAAGGATAACCAAGCCGCCCGTGATAAAGAGCGTGCTGTAAACCTCAGAGATTGAGCGGTCGATAAAGACAGTTGAGTCATAGTCGACAGCCAAACGAGTACCGTCTGGCAAGAACTTTTGAATTGCTTCGACTTCTTTATGGACTAAGTCAGCCACCTCAAGTGGGTTCGCATCTGACTGAGGCACGATACCCATACTTACGTTAACAACGCCGTCACTCTTAAAGGTCGAGTTCTCGTTTTCTGCGCCAATGTAAACATCCGCTACGTCTTTCAAGTAGATAGGTGTGTTATCAGAGGCACGTTTAACGACTAGATATTCGAAATCTTCCGATTCAGTGTAAGAACGAGCAGTACGAACCGACATCACAATCGCATCGTTACGTACTTCACCACCTGGGCTTTCAATGTTCTCACTGTTCAGAGCAGAAGTGATGTCCGAGGTAGTAACGCCACGACCCGCCATCTGCGCAGGTTTCAGCTTCACGTACATTACTTTGTACAAGCCACCTGAGATATCCACCGAGCTCACGCCAGAAATCAAACTAAAGCGGTCAATCAACACACGTTCGGTGTAGTCGGTTAACTGCGTTCGGTCCATCTCCGTCGAACTTAAGTTGATGTAGACCGAAGCTTCACCACTACCATTGTTCTTATAAACAATTGGGTCGTCGGCTTCATCTGGCAATGAACGCTGCGCACGAGCTACAGCATCACGAACATCACTCACACCGGTATTGAGGTCGTAACCAAGCTCAAAAGTAATCGTGATACGCGACATACCGTTACGCGTTGTGGATTCGATCTCATCGATACCACTGATGCCGGATAACTGGTCTTCAAGGTTGGAGGTTATTTGGCTTTCAATGATGGTGGCAGACGCACCCTCATAACGAGTACTGATCGATACTACCGGGCTTTCAATATCTGGCATCTCACGAACCGCGAGCTTATTGAAAGAGACAATACCAAACACAACCAATAGTAGGCTTAATACGACGGCCGCTACTGGTCTCTTTACAGAAACATCAGATAACAACATTAGTTAGCGCCTTCTTGTGCTTTTTTATCACTTGCTGCATCAGCTGGGCGATTAACGGCAAGCTCTTGAACCAAGACGCCGTCACGCATGTTCACGATACCTTGCACCACGATCTTCTGGCCAATTTCGATGCCTTTGTCGATCACGACTTCGTTATCGATACGTGCCCCAAGGAAAACTTCTGTACGAGTTGCTTTATTATCTTCGTCGATAACATAAACGAAACGCTTCGTACCTGAATACTCAAGCGCTTGAACTGGAATGATTGGCGCTTCCACTGGTGGGAAGTCCATATCCGCCGCCACTAACATACCTGGCTTTAGATAATCATTATTGTTGTCGAAGTGGATTCGAACTCGAAGGTTCAAGGTTTCAGCGTTAATACGAGAATCAATGCCTACTACAGTACCAGTGAACTGAGTGTCGCCCCATGCGCTAGTGCGAGCCGTTACTTTCATACCTTTAGACAGTTTAGAAAGGTAGCGCTCCGGGATCTGCAGATCTAATTGCATTACCGATAGGTCATCTAAGGTCACGAGTTCAGTACCTGCAGTCACCATTTTACCGCGGCTAAAGTCGATAAAACCAACAGTGCCCGAGAATGGCGCGCTGATGTGAAGATCTTTCAGATTGGCATTTGCAGCAGCTAAACGAGCGTTGGCGATCTCTACGTTCGTTTTCTGAGCGTCAATTTCAGTTTGCGTGATCGCGTTACGTTTCACTAGGCGTTGAAATTCCGCTAGCTTACGTTGCTCGTCTTTTAGATAAGCTTGAGCCTCTGCAACCGCCGCTTTCGCTTTGTCGTCATCAAGCTGAACCAACATCTGCCCTTTAGTGACATCTTGATTGGCTTTAATGTTGATAGAGTCCACTCTGCCAGCCACTTCAGAAGTGATCATTACCGATTGCTCGGCTTCTAACTTACCGACCAACGAAAGAGATTGGCTAACTTGGTGAATATCAACCTGCTCAGTAACAACAGTGACAGTGCTAGGGCCCATACGTTTAGCAAGTACGGCTGGAGACGCCATAAGAATAGACAAGCTAAGCAGGGTTAAAACAGATTTATGCTTCATAATAATGGTCTGCAAGTAAGTTTGTACCAATCACAGTGAGTAAGTGGTCAGAAATAGCTTAGGGAAAAGCTTGAGAACAAGGCAGCTCTTTTCAACAGATAGTTTCGATAAGTAGTTATTCTACAATCAAAATATCTGACGCTGTTCTCGAGCATTTTAGCAAGCTAAGATGACACGTTATTTACTACGATTGGTATTATTATCTATAAATGAAATTAACCGTATTCTATCAACTGATGAATGCTGTAACGTCAAGAAGTGTAAATCTAGATTAAATTCCATTTACGTTTCATCACGTTTTAGACACATTGAACACAATACAGAAAGCCTGTCACCTCAAGGTGTTACCTATCAGTACGTAAACCTTAGTACAGATGTTCACTTCCCGAGCAATATGCGTACTTTTCGCCATCTTTGCCCAAAAAGGCAGCATTCAACACAAAACCATAAGAAAAACTCTTTACAGGTTTAACGTGTTTGCTATGATGCGCTCCGCACTTGAGAGATGCGTTGGGAAAAACATCTCTTTAGCCTATCCATTATGAGTTAGGAAAAACACCCTGGAGGGGTTCCCGAGTGGCCAAAGGGAGCAGACTGTAAATCTGCCGGCTCCGCCTTCGATGGTTCGAATC
>NZ_JBFRJF010000059.1:0-14280 GCF_041468745.1 Vibrio sp. 10N.286.52.F8 | reverse complement strand
GAGATACGAGATACGAGATATTTTTGAAAAATGGCGCAGACAAGACAAGCAAAAAATGCCAAACATCATGGTGCAATTTCTATTGTCTATTCCTTGTTCTACAGACACAAAAAAGCCGAGCTAATGCTCGGCTTTTGTATTAAGAATCTAGTATAGATTACTCAGCAGCTTCTTCAGCAGCTGGGCGGTCTACAAGCTCAATGTAAGCCATTGGAGCTTTATCACCAGTACGGAAACCACATTTAAGAATGCGAGTGTAACCACCTTGGCGAGCCGCGAAACGCGGGCCTAGTTCATTAAATAGTTTTGCCACAACTTCGTTATCACGAGTGCGAGCAAATGCAAGACGACGGTTAGCAACACTGTCTGTCTTAGCTAGGGTAATCAATGGCTCAATTACGCGACGTAGTTCTTTTGCTTTAGGCACGGTAGTTTTAATAACTTCGTGACGAACAAGAGAGCTAGCCATGTTGCTGAACATCGCTTTGCGATGACTGCTGTTGCGGTTGAGTTGACGACCACTTTTACGATGGCGCATGACCTAATCCTTCTAACTTTTCGATTAATCTTCAGCGATTGACGCTGGTGGCCAGTTTTCTAGACGCATGCCTAGAGAAAGACCACGTGAAGCAAGCACATCTTTAATCTCTGTAAGAGATTTCTTACCAAGGTTTGGCGTTTTAAGTAGCTCAACCTCAGTGCGCTGTACAAGATCACCGATGTAGTGAATCGCTTCTGCTTTCAAACAGTTAGCAGAGCGAACTGTTAGTTCAAGATCGTCTACAGGACGTAGTAGGATAGGATCGAATTCTGGCTTCTCTTCCTTCTCCTCAGGTACACGTACATCACGAAGATCTACGAACGCATCCAGTTGTTCAGCTAAAATAGTAGCTGCACGACGGATTGCTTCCTCAGGTTCTAGAGTACCGTTCGTTTCCATATCGATAACAAGCTTGTCTAAATCAGTACGTTGTTCTACACGTGCCGCTTCTACAGCGTAAGCGATTTTATCAACCGGGCTGTAAGTAGCGTCAACTAGTAGACGACCGATAGGACGCTCATCTTCTTCAGTATGGATACGAGCTGAAGCTGGAACGTAACCACGACCACGTTCTACTTTGATACGCATAGCGATCTCAGCGTTGTCATCCGTTAGGTGACAAATTACGTGCTCAGGGTTAGCGATCTCTACATCACCATCGTGGGTGATGTCACCTGCAACAACAGGGCCTGAGCCTGATTTGTTCAGTGTAATAAACACTTCATCTTTGCCTTCAGCAACGCGTACAGCCAAACCTTTAAGGTTTAGAAGGATTTCCAGGATATCTTCCTGAACGCCTTCTTTAGTGCTGTATTCGTGTAGCACACCTTCAATTTCAACTTCTGTTACGGCACAACCCGGCATAGAAGATAGAAGAATGCGGCGAAGAGCATTACCTAGAGTGTGGCCGAAACCGCGCTCTAATGGCTCAAGAGTTACTTTCGCGTGTGTCGTATTGATCTGTTCAATGTCAACAAGACGCGGCTTAAGAAATTCTGTTACAGAACCCTGCATTGTGTCCTCTCTTTTTTTAACCTTACTTAGAGTAAAGTTCGACGATCAAGTGTTCATTGATGTCAGCTGATAGGTCAGAACGCTCAGGCATACGCTTGAATGTACCTTCCATTTTGCCAGCATCTACTTCAATCCAAGTTGGCTTTTCACGTTGTTCAGCAACTTCTAGAGCCGCTTTAATACGAGATTGCTGTTTAGCTTTCTCGCGGATAGAAACAACGTCGTTTGCCGCTACTTTGAAAGAAGGAACGTTTACAACTTTACCGTTAACTAGAATAGACTTGTGGCTAACTAGTTGACGAGATTCAGCACGAGTAGCGCCAAAGCCCATACGGTAAACTACGTTATCAAGACGACCTTCAAGAAGCTGAAGCAGGTTTGCACCTGTGTTGCCTTTAAGACGTGCAGCTTCTTTGTAGTAGTTGCGGAATTGTTTTTCTAGAACGCCGTAGATACGACGAACTTTTTGCTTCTCACGAAGCTGAACGCCATACTCAGATAGACGACCGCGACGAGCGCCGTGTACACCTGGTGCGTTATCAATTTTACACTTGGTATCGATCGCACGGACACCAGACTTAAGGAATAAGTCAGTACCTTCGCGACGGCTAAGCTTAAGCTTAGGACCCAAATATCTTGCCATGATCTTTCTCCAATATTCCTAGAAACGAAACTTAAACGCGACGTTTCTTAGGTGGACGACAACCGTTATGAGGGATTGGTGTCGCATCAACAATGTTAGTGATACGGAAACCAGCAGCGTTCAGTGCACGAACAGTAGATTCGCGACCTGGACCTGGACCCTTAACCATAACTTCCAAGTTCTTTAGGCCATATTCTTTAGCCATTTCACCACAACGCTCAGCTGCAACTTGTGCTGCGAACGGAGTAGATTTACGAGAACCACGGAAACCTGAACCACCTGCTGTAGCCCATGCAAGAGCGTTGCCTTGACGGTCAGTGATAGTTACGATTGTGTTGTTGAAAGAAGCATGAATGTGCGCTACGCCATCAGCTACTTGCTTGCGTACGCGCTTACGCGCGCGAGTTGGTTGTTTTGCCATTGTACTCTACCTTATCCGACTATTTCTTGATCGGCTTGCGCGGACCCTTACGGGTGCGAGCGTTGGTTTTAGTACGCTGTCCACGTAGTGGTAGACTGCGACGATGACGAAGACCGCGGTAACAGCCAAGGTCCATAAGACGCTTGATGTTCATCGATACTTCACGACGTAGATCACCTTCTACAGTGTACTTAGCTACACCATCACGCAGTTGATCGATCTGCTCTTCAGTTAGTTCACTGATCTTAGCATCTTCAGCAATACCCACTTCAGCTAGAATAGCTTGAGAGCGAGTTTTACCGATACCGTAGATTGCAGTAAGTGCAATTACAGAATGCTTATGATCAGGAATGTTAATGCCGGCTATACGGGCCATTATTCACTCCTAAGGGGTTCATAAAAGAATTATCCGCAGCAAAGCCCGTTATGGATACGCTGCGGCATACTACTTCTTTTGCACGCAAAAGGTAGGCCGAGGAATATACTCGACTCTACCTTGTATTTCAAGTAAAAATTTCTGCTAATTAGCCTTGGCGTTGCTTATGCTTTGGCTCACTGCAAATCACGCGAACGACACCGTTACGCTTGATAACTTTACAGTTACGGCAGATTTTTTTAACGGAAGCACGAACTTTCATTGCTAAACTCCGTAAATGGAATCGAAATTGTTACCACCGAATTAACGGCCGTAACCCTTCAGATTCGCTTTCTTTAACACAGAATCATACTGTTGTGACATCAGATGAGTCTGTACCTGTGCCATGAAATCCATGATAACTACCACTACGATTAGTAGTGATGTGCCGCCAAAGTAGAAACGAACGTTCCACGCGACCATCATGAACTCAGGAATCAGACATATAAAAGTAATGTATAGAGCGCCCGCAAGGGTTAGTCTAGTCATCACTTTATCGATATATTTCGCTGTCTGCTCACCTGGGCGGATACCGGGTACGAATGCACCAGACTTCTTCAAGTTATCAGCTGTTTCACGTGGGTTAAACACCAACGCTGTATAGAAGAAACAGAAGAAGATTATAGCTGCTGCATAAAGCATTACATACAAAGGTTGACCTGGGCTAAGAGCTAATGACACGTCAGTTAACCAACCGAACGCGCTGCTTTCACCATTTTGACCAAACCACTGCGCTAATGTTCCTGGGAACAAAATAATACTTGATGCGAAAATCGCTGGAATAACACCTGCCATATTAATCTTAAGAGGCAAGTGAGAGCTTTGTGCTGCAAAAACTTTACGACCTTGTTGACGTTTCGCATAGTTAACGACGATACGACGTTGACCACGTTCCATGAAAACTACGAAGTAAATAACAGCAAAAGACAATACAGCAATCAACAGCAGAAGAAGCACATGCAATTCACCTTGACGCGCTTGCTCGATTGTTTGACCGATTGCAGAAGGCAATCCAGCAACAATACCTGCAAAAATCAGAATGGAAATACCATTACCGATTCCTCGCTCAGTGATTTGTTCACCTAACCACATTAAGAACATGGTACCAGTTACTAAACTCACGGTAGCAATAAGCGTAAACATGGTTTGGTTGATAACAACCAGATTGTCGACCATGTTTGGTAAGCCTGTTGCGATACCAATAGCTTGGAATGTTGCAAGTACAAGCGTGCCGTAGCGTGTATATTGGCTTATCTTACGACGGCCTGCTTCACCCTCTTTCTTGAGTTCCGCTAACGCTGGATGAACTACAGTTAGCAATTGGACTACGATCGATGCCGAAATGTACGGCATGATACCCAATGCTAATATAGATGCACGCTCAAGAGCACCACCGGAGAACATGTTAAACATTTCTACGATGGTACCTTTTTGCTGATCGAACAAATCGGCAAGTACAGCTGCGTCAATACCAGGGATCGGCACAAAAGAGCCGGCTCGGAATACTAAAAGTGCACCAATTACGAATAATAAGCGCGACTTTAGTTCACTTAAGCCGCTCTGAGCACTACGAAAATCTTGTCCTGGTTTCTTAGCCATCTGTACCTCGTTCCTCGAGATTATTCCTCGATTTTACCGCCTGCAGCTTCGATTGCAGCTTTAGCGCCTTTAGTCACGCGTAGACCTTTAACAGTCACAGCTTTGCTTAGGTCACCAGAAAGAACGATCTTAACAAACTCGATGTTCTTAGTGATAACGTTAGCAGCTTTAAGGCTGTTAAGATCAACTACGTCACCTGTTACTTTCGCTAGCTCAGCTAGACGAACTTCAGCAGACACTAGGCTCTTACGAGAAGTGAAACCGAATTTAGGTAGACGTTGTTTTAGAGGCATTTGACCGCCTTCAAAACCTGGACGAACAGAGCCGCCAGAACGTGACTTTTGACCTTTGTGACCGCGGCCACCTGTTTTACCAAGGCCAGAACCGATACCACGACCTACACGCTTCTTAGAAGGTTTAGAGCCAGCAGCCGGTGATAGAGTATTCAAACGCATTCTGATTACTCCTCAATCTTAACCATGTAGTAAACCTTGTTGATCATACCGCGTACGCACGGTGTATCTTCAAGTTCTACTGTATGGTTGATGCGACGAAGACCTAGACCTTTAAGACACGCTTTGTGCTTAGGTAGGCGACCAATTGAGCTTTTAGTTTGAGTTACTTTAATAGTTGCCATCGTGTGCTTACTCCGAAATAGATTCAACAGTTAGACCACGTTTAGCAGCAACCATTTCTGGTGACTTAACGTCTACTAGAGCACCAATCGTTGCACGAACGATGTTGATCGGGTTCGTTGAACCGTATGCTTTAGAAAGTACGTTATGTACGCCCGCAACTTCAAGTACAGCACGCATTGCACCGCCGGCAATAACACCTGTACCTTCTGCAGCTGGCTGCATGTAAACTTTAGAGCCCGAATGACGACCTTTCACCGGGTGGTGAAGAGTGCCTTCGTTAAGCGATACTGTAACCATGTTACGGCGCGCTTTTTCCATTGCTTTTTGAATCGCAGCAGGTACTTCACGAGCTTTGCCGTAACCGAAACCTACGCGACCGTTACCGTCACCAACTACTGTTAGTGCAGTAAAGCTCATGATTCGACCACCTTTAACCGTCTTAGATACACGGTTAACTGCGATCAGCTTTTCTTGCAAATCATTAGCTTGTTGTTGTTCTTTAGCCATCTTCCAACCCTACCTTAGAATTTCAGACCAGCTTCGCGAGCAGATTCTGCTAGCGCCGCTACTCGACCGTGGTATTGGAAACCAGAACGATCAAATGCAACTGAAGCTACGCCTTTTTCAAGAGCGCGCTCAGCAACAGCTTTACCAACTGCTTTAGCTGCATCAACGTTACCAGTGTTCTTAACTTGCTCACGGATCGCTTTTTCTACAGTAGAAGCAGCTGCGATAACCTCAGAGCCGTTTGCCGCGATAACTTGTGCGTAAACATGGCGAGGAGTACGGTGTACTACCAGGCGAGTTGCACCAAGTTCTGCAATCTTACGACGTGCACGTGTAGCACGACGGATGCGAGATGCTTTCTTATCCATAGTGATACCTTACTTCTTCTTAGCTTCTTTAGTACGCACATTTTCATCTGCGTAACGAACACCTTTGCCTTTGTAAGGCTCAGGAGCACGGTAAGAACGAATGTCAGCCGCAACTTGACCTACTACTTGCTTATCGCAACCAGTAATGATGATCTCAGTTTGGCTAGGGCACTCAGCTTTAATACCTTCAGGTAGAGCGTGCTCTACTGGGTGAGAAAAACCAAGAGTTAGAGCTACAGAGTTGCCTTTCATAGCAGCACGGTAACCAACACCCTTAAGAGTTAGCTTCTTAGTGAAGCCCTCAGTAACACCCACAACCATGTTATTAACTAGAGCGCGAGCTGTACCAGCTTGTGCCCATGCGTTAGTAACACCTTCTTTCGGACCGAAAGTTAGGTTGGTTTCTTCCTGTGCAATAACTACGGCGCTGTTAAGAACGCGAGTAAGCTCACCTTTGCTACCTTTTACAGTAACTTCTTGGCCGTTTAGTTTCACCTCTACGCCAGCTGGAATAGCGACAGGTGCTTTAGCAACACGAGACATAATCTACTCCTTAAGCTACGTAACAGATGATTTCACCGCCAAGACCTGCTTTACGAGCAGCACGGTCAGACATCAGACCCTTGGAAGTAGAAACAACTGCAATACCAAGACCACCCATCACTGTAGGTAAAGAGTCTTTATTTTTATAAACTCTTAGACCAGGACGTGATACACGCTTGATTTGCTCGATTACAGGTTTAGCTTGGAAGTACTTAAGAGTAACTTCTAGCTCAGGTTTTGCTTCGCTGTTAACAGCGAAGTCTACGATGTAACCTTCAGCTTTAAGTAATGCAGCAATTGCAACTTTAAGCTTTGAAGAAGGCATTTTTACAGCAACTTTGTTTGCTGCCTGACCGTTACGAACTCGGGTCAGCATATCCGAAATCGGATCTTGCATGCTCATAAGATTTACTCCAAATGATTAAGTGGCAATTACCAGCTAGCCTTACGAAGACCCGGAATCTCGCCTTTCATGCAAGCTTCACGAACCTTAATGCGGCTTAGACCGAATTTACGTAGGTAACCGTGTGGACGACCAGTTTGGTTGCAACGGTTGCGCTGACGTGATGCACTTGAATCACGTGGAAGAGATTGCAGTTTAAGAACCGCATTCCAACGATCTTCTTCAGATGCGTTTACATCGCTAATGATAACTTTTAGCGCAGAACGCTTTTCAGCGAACTTAGCTACTAGTTTTGCACGTTTAGCTTCACGTGCTTTCATTGATTGTTTAGCCATAACAGTAACCCTACCCTTACTTACGGAATGGGAAGTTAAAGGCAGCCAGCAGAGCTCGGCCTTCCTCATCGGAACCCGCAGAAGTCGTGATAGTGATATCAAGACCGCGGACACGATCGACTTTATCGTAGTCGATTTCCGGAAAGATGATTTGCTCGCGAACGCCCATGCTGTAGTTACCGCGACCGTCAAAAGACTTAGCGCTAACACCACGGAAATCACGTACACGTGGAAGTGCGATAGAGATTAAACGCTCTAAAAATTCCCACATGCGCTCACCACGCAAGGTTACTTTACAACCAATTGGGTAGCCTTCACGAATTTTGAAACCAGCTACAGATTTACGCGCTTTAGTGATAAGTGGCTTTTGACCAGAGATCGTTGCCATATCAGCTGCTGCGTTTTCTAGCAGTTTCTTATCGTTGATTGCTTCACCAACGCCCATATTTAGGGTGATTTTCTCAATCCTAGGGACTTGCATGACGCTTGTGTAGCTGAACTCTTTGGTAAGCTCAGCGACTACAGACGACTTGTAGTAATCATGCAGTTTCGCCATAGTAGAACTCCAAATTACTTCTAATTAGTTAGAAACAGTTTCGCCGTTAGATTTGAAGAAACGAACTTTCTTGCCATCTTCGATACGGAAACCGATACGGTCTGCTTTACCAGTAGCCGCGTTAAAAACAGCAACGTTAGAAGCATCAATAGCTGCTTCTTGTTCAACGATGCCACCTTGTTGACCTAGAGCCGGAACCGGCTTTTGGTGTTTCTTAACAAGGTTGATGCCTTCAACGATAACTTTACCAGTTGTCAGAACCTTAGTTACTTTACCTTTCTTGCCTTTATCTTTACCAGCAAGAATGATTACTTCGTCATTACGACGGATTTTAGCTGCCATATTGCCGCTCCTTACAGAACTTCAGGTGCTAGTGATACAATCTTCATGAATTTCGCGTTACGAAGTTCACGAGTCACAGGACCAAAGATACGTGTGCCGACTGGTTGCTCAGTAGTGTCATTTAACAATACACAAGCATTACTGTCGAAGCGAATGACAGAACCGTCTGGGCGACGAACGCCTTTACGGGTGCGCACTACTACCGCCTTCAGAACATCACCTTTCTTTACTTTACCGCGAGGAATCGCTTCCTTCACTGTAACCTTGATGACGTCACCGATATGTGCATAACGGCGGTGAGAGCCACCCAGAACCTTAATACACATTACCTTGCGCGCGCCAGAGTTATCTGCTGCGTCAAGTGTACTTTGCATCTGGATCATTGTTAGTGCTCCGCTAAATATTAAAACTAGACCCTCTCGGGTCGGGCTGCCTCTTTAAAAGGGACGCGAATTGTACCACCCTTTTTTTAAATTGGGTAGACAAAAAACAAGCGGCTCCAAAAAATAATTTGGAGCCGCTTATAAGTTATAGAATTACAAAGATTAAATCTTCGCTTTTTCTAGAACTTTAACCAATGTCCAAGACTTAGTCTTAGACAGAGGACGACACTCAGCGATTTCAACTTTGTCGCCTAGGCCACAAGTGTTGTCTTCGTCGTGTGCGTGTACTTTAGTCGTGCGTTTGATGAACTTACCGTAAATTGGGTGTTTTACAGTGCGTTCAATAGCAACAACGATAGACTTGTCCATCTTGTCGCTTACTACACGGCCTTGCTGGATGCGGTTAGTTTCGCTCATTATGCGCCTGCCTTTTCAGTCAAAACAGTTTTCACACGTGCGATGTCACGGCGTACAGCTTTTAGAGTATGAGTTTGCTGAAGTTGACCAGTTGCAGCTTGCATGCGCAAGTTGAACTGTTCACGTAGCAAATTCAATAGCTCAGCGTTAAGCTCTTCAACGTTCTTTTCGCGTAGATCTTGTGCTTTCATCACATCACCTGCTTAGTTACAAAAGTAGTTTTAACAGGCAGTTTACGTGCCGCTAGGCGGAACGCTTCACGTGCCAACTCTTCAGGTACGCCATTCATCTCGTACATAACTTTGCCTGGTTGGATTTGAGCAACCCAGTACGCAACTGAACCTTTACCTTTACCTTGACGAACTTCAAGAGGCTTTTCAGTAATTGGCTTGTCTGGGAATACACGAATCCAGATTTGACCTTGACGCTTAATGTGACGTGTCATAGCACGACGTGCCGCTTCGATTTGACGTGCAGTCAGACGACCACGGCCAACAGCTTTAAGACCGAATTCGCCGAAGCTTACTTCAGTACCTTTAGCTAGACCACGGTTACGACCAGTCATAACCTTGCGGAACTTAGTACGTTTTGGTTGTAGCATCGTTCGACTCCTTACTTACGGCCTTTACGCTGCTTCTTAGGCTTATCGCCTTTTGGCTCTACTGCGTTAGCAGCTGGCATACCGCCTAGAATCTCACCTTTGAAGATCCAAACTTTAATGCCGATCACACCGTATTGAGTGTGAGCCGAAGAAGTTGCGTAATCAATGTCTGCACGTAGAGTGTGTAGAGGCACACGGCCTTCACGGTACCACTCAGAACGTGCGATTTCAGCACCGCCAAGACGGCCGCCTACTTGTACTTTGATGCCTTTAGCGCCTAGACGCATAGCATTTTGTACCGCACGCTTCATTGCACGACGGAACATAACACGACGCTCTAGTTGAGACGCGATGCTATCAGCTACAAGCTGACCATCTAGCTCAGGCTTACGTACTTCAGCGATGTTAATTTGCGCTGGTACACCTGCGATTTTAGCTACAGCTGCGCGTAGCTTCTCTACGTCTTCACCTTTCTTACCGATAACAACGCCAGGACGAGCAGTGTGAATAGTCACACGGATGCTCTTAGCTGGACGCTCGATAACGATACGAGATAATGATGCTTTTTGTAGTTCCTTTGTAAGGAACTGACGTACCTTGAAGTCGCCGTCTAGGTTGTCAGCGAATTCGTTGGTATTAGCAAACCATGTAGCATTCCAAGGCTTAACGATGCCAAGACGAATACCATTAGGATGTACTTTCTGACCCATTGCTTACTCTCCTAGTCTTTAGCGATCTGCTACAACAATAGTGATGTGGCTTGAACGCTTCAAGATACGATCCGCACGACCTTTAGCACGAGGCATAATACGCTTCATGATAGGGCCCTCATCTACGAAGATTTTAGCGACATTTAGATCGTCGATATCTGCACCTTCGTTATGTTCCGCGTTAGCGATAGCTGACTCAAGAACCTTCTTAACTAATACAGCAGCTTTTTTGTTGCTGAAAGTTAGAATTTCTAGAGCTTGGTCTACCGACTTACCGCGAATTTGGTCTGCAACTAAGCGAGCTTTCTGTGGAGAAATACGAGCAAAGTTATGTTTAGCTAAAGCTTCCATCATCTACTCCTTATTTCTTCTTAGCTTTCTTATCTGCAGCATGACCGCGATAAGTACGAGTTGGTGCAAATTCGCCCAGTTTGTGACCGATCATTTCTTCGGTAACGAAAACTGGAACGTGCTGACGACCATTATGGACAGCGATGGTCAAACCAATCATTGTTGGGATGATCATTGAGCGACGGGACCAAGTCTTAATAGGCTTTTTGTCTCCGCTTTCCACCGCTTTCTCTACCTTCTTCAGCAAGTGTAGGTCAATAAAAGGACCTTTCTTGAGAGAACGTGGCATGGCGATTCCTCTTTATAAATTATTTAGTGCGACGACGTACGATGTACTTGTCAGTGCGCTTGTTCTTACGAGTCTTGAAGCCCTTAGTAGGAACGCCCCAAGGAGAAACTGGGTGACGACCACCAGATGTGCGGCCTTCACCACCACCATGTGGGTGATCCACCGGGTTCATTACTACACCACGTACGGTTGGACGTACGCCGCGCCAGCGTGAAGCACCAGCTTTACCAAGTTCACGTAGCATATGCTCAGAGTTACCAACTTCACCGATCGTTGCACGACCTTCAGAAAGAACTTTGCGCATCTCACCAGAACGTAGACGGATAGTTACGTATGCACCATCGCGAGCGATGATTTGAGCATAAGCACCAGCCGAACGAGCTAGTTGAGCACCTTTACCAGGCTTAAGTTCAACACAGTGTACAGTAGAACCTACTGGGATGTTGCGCATCGGCAGAGTGTTACCTGCTTTGATTGCAGCATCTACGCCAGATTGAATCTGGTCGCCTGCGTTAACACCTTTAGGTGCAATGATGTAACGACGCTCACCGTCTGCGTACAGAACTAGAGCGATGTTAGCACTACGGTTTGGATCGTATTCTAGACGCTCAACTTTCGCTGGGATGCCATCTTTAGTACGTTTGAAGTCAATTACACGGTAATGGTGCTTATGACCACCACCGATGTGACGTACTGTAATACGACCGTTGTTGTTACGACCACCGTTCTTAGAGTTTTTCTCTAGAAGTGGTGCGTATGGCTTACCCTTGTGTAGGTCAGCGTTAACAACTTTAACGACGTGACGACGACCAGGGGAAGTCGGCTTACATTTAACAATAGCCATTTTTACTACTCCTGTTATTCCGCGCCGCCAACGAAGTCAAGATCTTGACCTTCTTTCAAAGTAACGTAGGCTTTCTTAACGTCTGAACGACGGCCTTCACGCATACCTTGACGTTTGGTCTTACCCTTTAATACAAGAGTATTTACAGACTTAACTTCAACTTCAAATAGCTTTTCTACAGCTGCTTTGATCTCTTTCTTAGTTGCATCTTTAGCTACTTTGAAAACGATAGTGTTCGCTTTCTCAGCTGCCATAGTTGCTTTTTCAGAGATGTGCGGAGCACGTAGAACTTTTAAGATACGCTCTTCAGTGATCATGCTAGCATCTCCTCAACTTGCTTAACTGCGTCAGCAGTCATTAGAACCTTGTCGAAAGCGATTAGTGATACTGGATCAACACCAGCAACATCACGTGCATCTACTTTGTATAGGTTACGAGCAGCTAAGAATAGATTTTCATCTACTTCGCCAGTCACAATCAGAACGTCGCTTAGCTCAAGCTCTTTAAGCTTAGCTACAAGTTCTTTTGTTTTTGGTGCTTCTACAGAGAAGTTATCAACAACGATTAAACGCTCTTGACGAACTAGCTCAGAAAGAATGCTCTTCATAGCACCGCGGTACATTTTTTTGTTTACTTTTTGGCTGTGATCTTGTGGTTTCGCAGCAAAAGTAACACCACCTGTACGCCAGATTGGGCTACGAATTGTACCAGCACGTGCGCGGCCAGTACCTTTTTGACGCCATGGCTTAGCGCCACCGCCAGATACTTCAGAACGAGTCTTTTGAGCACGAGTACCTTGACGAGCACCTGCTGCATATGCAACAACTACTTGGTGTACAAGAGCTTCGTTGAAGTCACGTCCGAAAGTAGTCTCGGAAACAGTTAGTGCATCAGCACCTTTAACCATCAATTCCATTACTTACTCCTAGACGTTATGCTTTAACAGCAGGTTTTACGATCACGTTTCCGCCTGTTGAGCCCGGTACTGCACCTTTAATAAGGAGTAGATTGCGCTCAGCGTCAACACGTACGATCTCTAGGTTTTGAGTCGTTACACGCTCAGCACCCATGTGACCTGCCATTTTCTTGCCTTTAAACACGCGGCCTGGAGTTTGACATTGGCCAATTGAACCCGGTGCGCGGTGAGACAAAGAGTTACCGTGAGTCATATCTTGAGTAGAGAAGTTCCAACGCTTGATAGCGCCTTGGAAGCCTTTACCTTTAGATGTACCAGTAACGTCTACTTTTTTAATTTCGTTGAAAAGTTCTACGTTTAGCTCAGCGCCAACTTCAAACTCTTCGCCGTTTTCTAAACGGAATTCCCAAAGACCGCGACCTGCTTCTACACCCGCTTTCGCGAAGTGACCAGCTTCAGGTTTAGTTACACGGTTAGCTTTCTTAGCACCAGTAGTTACTTGGATTGCTGCGTAGCCGTCTGTCTCAAGAGTTTTAACTTGAGAAATACGGTTCGCTTCAACCTCAACAACAGTTACTGGGATAGAAACGCCTTCTTCAGTAAATACGCGGGTCATACCCACTTTACGTCCGACTAGACCAATCATTATTCTTATCTCCCTTAACCTAGGCTGATTTGAACATCAACGCCAGCTGCAAGATCAAGACGCATTAGAGCATCAACAGTTTTATCTGTTGGCTCAACGATGTCGATCAAACGCTTGTGAGTACGGATTTCGTACTGATCACGTGCATCTTTGTTGACGTGTGGAGAGGTAAGAACAGTGAAACGCTCTTTACGAGTAGGAAGTGGAATAGGACCACGAACCTGTGCGCCAGTACGTTTTGCTGTTTCAACGATTTCCGCAGTTGAAGCATCGATTAGCTTGTAATCAAACGCTTTAAGGCGGATACGAATACGTTGGTTCTGCATGAGACAGAGCTCCAATTATTAAAAATTACACAAACAATATCGCCACTCAAACCCGATAAAACGAGAGAATGCCGATTGATTTATGTGAAACCGTAGCACCCAAAATTAGGACGCATTGTCAGTTAACTTTTGAAGTAAACAAGAAGTTTACTATTTTTATTAACCGCGAACATAAGCTGAGTATACATTACTAGGTAAGACCTACTCCTCAGTGCTCATTGGTTCACAACCAGCGTTAGCCAGTGCGATGCATTATACAGATCACACTTTAGTATGCAAGTAGTGTTGGAAAAATAATCGCAATTTATTGGAAGTTGGTTTTGTATCGAGAGGGAAGAAGATAGATGGAAGGTAATATTTCTTTTGAGAAAACAAAAGGGAAGCCGAAGCTCCCCTTTTCAGATGCGTGCTCTTCTAATGAAGAGAGTGCAAAAATCTAAATGCTATTAAGCGAAGATTTTAGCTACAACAC
>NZ_JBFRJF010000058.1:0-31210 GCF_041468745.1 Vibrio sp. 10N.286.52.F8 | reverse complement strand
TGATTTAGGAAACAAAGCCGCTATTTATACAAATATTAGCTAAGTACCTCACAAAGCTAATAACTTCACTATCTTCTCATGCCAACAGTCACGACTCATCTAAGTTTACGACAGTGGTAAATTTCACGGTTCTCATTGAGACAGAGGTATGGAATTTACGAATATTCAGATCTTTGCGTAGTACTCGCTCCACAAAGTCTTCGTAGGCTTGAATGTCTTTGACCGTCACAATCAACATGAAATCAAAGCTGCCTGATATCTGATAGCACTGCGTGACCTCTTCTGCCTTTGAAATAGAATGGCGAAAGATTTGGTAAATATCCCCTCGATCACGCTCCATTTCCACGGACACAACCAAAGTCATCTTACTGCCGGTCAGTTCTGGATTAATGTGGACACACCACCGACAATCACGCCCTCTTCTCTCAGCCGTTTCACTCGCTTTAAGCAAGCAGGCGGTGACAACCCGACCAGCTCTGCTATTGTTAAATTTCACGTCATTGAAACACTGAAAGTTACTCTCAATACCCTAATTATTGATATTTTGAGTAAAAATAATTTGAGCATGGGTATTTACTAATGACTCAGTTATTACATGCGTATTTTAAAACACCGATAATAAAAAATCATCTTATTAGTTAGAACCCAACGCCTTGTATAAAGCGCCCTCCAGAATAATAACCACGACCTAATCAATGTTATTAAACATCCAAACTATCAACTATTCATTCAACAAAACCCATTAAATAACTGACAATAGAATAAATAGCACTCCTTATTTTATATTAACTCTAAATGTTGAAACCGGAACGAATAATTAATTGTAATAATTATCCATTTGATTGGTAAAATTTATAAATATATTTTGTTACATAACCAAAACTAATGGCTTGATATAAGAATGTCACACAAAACAATGGCTTTAATGGTTCTAATTTTTTCCTCACTGTCACAGGCTTCCACTATTGAGAACGACGAACTATTGCTGAAGTCATTGATTAAACAAGGTGTTATCTGTTCAGGCTTAACCTATGAGGAAAATCAAGAAGCTTTGCGTATCTATCTCAACGCTAAAAAAGTGAAGAGCACTCCGTTTGATTCAAAAAATAGAAAAGAGACAACCAATACAAAAGAGATAGAAGGTAAAAAACATACAACAAACACACGTCAGTTAAATAAGACACCACAAGAGTGTATTAGGCCAAACTCGGACAACAGATCCGAATAAGGCAAGTTGATACTGATATCGACATGGAAATATAAAAAGGAAATATAATGAAAATGATGAGAAAAACATTGTTGGCTTCAGCAATGCTTACTCTATTTAGCGTCAGTGGTTATGCAAAAACACCTATTGATTTAGGCGTAGTTAATGAAGACAAACTCATTGAAATGCTAGTTAGACAAGGCTTAGTCGACCAAGATGCAACCGATGCGGCAAAGCGCGATGCGCTTGACCGTTACTTGAAAAATAAAATCAATTCCGGTTTCAAAGGCGATGCTCAATTCGGAAAAAAAGCACTTGAGCAACGCGCAAAAATACTCAAAGCCATAGAAAAAGGGTCTGGCGTTAAAAAAGCGAGTGTCTTTGCTTTAGAAGTCGGCACCAAGCGCACCGATAAAGTACTCGCTCTATTGGTCGATTTCCCTGATTTGAACTGGGATGACAACAAGTTGACCGAAGAGCACACGCAGATGCTCTACGAGAGCTACAACCCTGAACATTATCAAGAGTTGTTGTTTTCAAATTCTGGCTACACAGGGCCAAATGGCGAAAACCTAATCTCGATGCGCCAATATTACCAAAGCGAATCAGGCGACAGTTACAGCGTTTCAGGTCAAGCGGCAGGTTGGTATCGCGCCTCTAAGCCTGCGTCATTCTATGGTGGCAACTCCCCTACCACCGACAACGACCTAAACGCCCAAGAACTGGTTCGTGAAGCGCTGAATCAACTGGCTCAAGATCCGAGTATCAACCTTGCCGATTACGACATCGAAGATCGTTACGATTACGACGGTGACGGAAATTTCCGCGAACCCGATGGTGTGATAGATCATCTAATGGTATTTCATGCATCGGTAGGCGAAGAAGCCGGTGGTGGCGTATTAGGTCCTGATGCGATTTGGTCTCACCGATTCAACCTTGGTCGCACTCATGTACTGGAAGGTACTTCTAGCTCGCTTCCAGATCGATTTGGTGGCCAATACGCGGCGTTCGATTACACCATTCAACCGATTGATGCGGCTGCGGGTGTTTGTGCCCACGAATATGGTCATGATTTAGGCTTACCAGACGAGTATGACACGCAATACACAGGCAAAGGTGAACCGGTTTCTTACTGGTCAATCATGTCTTCGGGCAGTTGGGCTGGTCAAATTGGCGGTACACAACCAACGGCATTCAGCTCTTGGGCAAAACACTTTCTACAGAAATCGATTGGCGGACGTTGGGTTAACGATGATCAGATCTCGATTGATGACCTAGAAGACAACCCACAAGTTTATACGCTGTTCCAAACAACGGATAACAGCCGTCCGAACATGATTAAAGTGGATCTTCCTGAAAAGCAGATTGAAAGTCTGAAACCCTTTGAGGGCGAGTATTCATTCCACTCTCAAAAAGGCGATGATCTGAAAAACAGTATGACTCGCAAGTTGGTGATTCCAGCGGGTGGTTCTGCACTGCTGTCTTTCAAAACTTGGTATGAGATTGAAAAAGACTACGACTTTGCTCGCGTGCTAATCAACGGACAAGCCATTGCTGGCAACATTACCTCAATGGACGACCCATACAACACGGGCCTCGTTCCTGCTATTGGCGGCGAATCTGGTGGATGGGTTGACGCTGAGTTCGACGTTTCACAGTGGGCAGGACAAGAAGTTGAACTGTCTTTTGAATACATCACCGATGGCGGCTTGGCAATGGAAGGCTTCTATTTGGATAACCTTGCTGTGGTTGTCGATGGTGAAGTGACTCCAATAGACGACGCTGAAAGCAACTCCACCTTCGCCCTAAATGGCTACAAGTTGAGTAATGGATTCCATCAAGCGCAGCACTACTATCTATTGCAATGGCGCAGCCACATGGATGTTGATGAAGGCCTAGCGAACATCAAACGCATGGGACAACTGATGTCATTCGACCCAGGCTTGATCATTTGGTACGTCGACGAATCACTAACTGACAACTGGGTAGGTAAACACCCTGGTGAAGGTTGGTTAGGCGTGGTCGATGCAGATCAAAATGCCATGGTGTGGGCAAACTCTGGTGAAGTGGCTCAAACACGCTACCAAATTCGAGACGCAGCGTTTTCACTCAAAGATCATACTCCAATGCGTCTTGTAAACAGCGACAATGATGTGCTCGAAGATACCAGTTTGGTTGGCAATGCTAGCTTCTCGGATGACCAAGATTACACATCGCCTCAAGCACCAGATTCAGGACGCATCCTGACGGAGTTTGGTTTAGCGGTCGATATTGTGAATCAAAGTGATAACAACGAATACGGCGTGGTTCGCTTATCTAAAGTAAGCCAACACAACGTCGCTCCTACCGCGAACTTCGAGCTGAATGTGACTGGCCTGAACGTTTCAGCACGTAACTTCAGCTCAGACCAAGACGGTGAGATCACCCGTTACCTGTGGGACTTTGGCAACGGCACAACAAGTAACGAAATGGCACCAACTTGGTCTTACGAGCAAGCGGGCGAATACACGGTGAACTTGACTGTTGTCGACGACAAAGGCGCGACCGATTCATTTAGCTCCGTAGTGAGTGTTGAATCTCCAAACGCCCTTCCAGAAGCGAGCGCGAAGTACATTCACTTGGGCCGCTGGGTAACCATGTGGTCTACAAGTTCAGACAGCGATGGTCGTATTGTTGATACCGAGTGGACACTTCCAAACGGAAAGGTGAAACGAGGTCGCACATTCACTTCAATCTTCCCTTCATACGGAAAGCACGAGGTGACACTGAAGATAATCGATGACCAAGGTGGAATTACCACCAAAACGATTTTGGTCGACCTGTAAATCATCGCAGGCTCTGTCATGCGTATTTACAAAACAAGCTTAAGTACTGTTGTCACAGGATATAAGCCACGACAGCAGTTTTAAGAAAACGTTATTATTTAAGCCTTAAGCAAAAGCCCTACCAAATTGGTAGGGCTTTTTATTGGTCGCAGTTCGAGATACTAGGGTTTTAATCACAGTAATAAATTTACTGAACCACCATTCGATGAGCCATTACACAGGCTGCTTTTGAATACGCGATTTACGAGCACTGAATGCGAACAGTAAGATAACAGCTAACACGAATGGTAATACGTAAATATTGAGGTTCTGCCACCCTGCTGTCGATTCTAGCCAGCCAGAGAGCATGGCGGTAATCGTCACACAACCAAAGACAATAAATTCATTAAACGCTTGTGCCTTAGCTTTATTCTGCGATTGGTAGGACTGACTAAACAAACCTGTTGCCGCGATAAACATAAAGTTCCAACCGACACCAAGCACAACTAGAGCCGCTCTGAAGTGCCAGATAGATTCGCCATGAATGTTAATCGCGATACAGACGACGAACAGAACCCCGCCTGCCAAGATCATCATTCTTGAGCCAAACTTCTCGATAAGTGAACCAGTAAAGAATGCAGGAACAAACATCCCCAATACGTGCCACTCAATGACGCCCGCTGCTTTGGTAAAGTCAAAGCCACAACCAATCATTGCCAATGGCGTTGCTGTCATCAGGATATTCATCACCGCATAAGCGACCATGGCAGCAAACACTGCGCCAATAAAGTTAGGCGCTTTTACTATCACACTGAGAGGATCGGATTTAGGTGCCTGACTATTAAAAGAGACTTTTGGAAACTGAATTGTTTGTAAGATGAGTAACGCAAGAATGTTCAATCCAATCAAAGAAGCAAAAGCACCAATGTACAAGCCATCTTGCGACCACTGTTGCGACATAATCGCCAAATTTGGTCCTAATACCGCGGCTAAAACGCCACCAGCCATCGAGATAGAGATCGCTCGGTGACGGGCATTTTCATCACACACCTCGATTGCAGCAAAACGATAAAGCGTGCCAAAACCTATGCCTATCCCAAGTAAGAACGTAGCGAAACAAAACAAATAGAAATGTTGTTGAGACAGTGCGTAGGTGGCAAGACTAGCTCCTGTAATGCCAACCACATTACCAATGCTAAAACCTCGCTTTCTCCCTAACTTGCCTGAAATTAAAGATGCTGGAATAGTGGCTGCCATTAAACCCAAAAACTGCAGTGCAACCGGCAAGGTGATCATGCTGACACTGGGTGCAATCTGCTTACCGATCAAACCAATCACAGAGATCAGTAATATGTTACCCGTCATCAACAAGGCCTGACACAGTGAAAGCAGCCAAACATTTCTATTCATCTTCGTTCCTAAATATGAGCACAGTTGGTCAATAGACCAAAAATTCAACAAAGTCGCAACACTTTGTTACTCATAGCAACTCTACAAAGCGACCAATAGACCAATATAAAGTGCTACCACCACATGACTTTGATTAGCGTTACTTAAGACGCTAGAGTTGAAATTATCATTACTTAAGATAATAATAATTTTCTGTTATTTATAGGCTTTAGTATTTGAAGGTGAGTATGATTAATCCACTTTGGCTCAATACGTTTAAGACTCTGGTTGAAGTTGGCCATTTCACCCAAACGGCAGAAAAGTTGTATATGACACAACCTGGAGTCAGCCAACACATCAAGAAGCTTGAACAAGCTTGTAATTGTGACCTGCTATCTCGAGAAAACAAGAGCTTCGAACTGACCGAACAGGGTCGGATTATGTATCGCTATGCGATCAAACTAGAGAAAGACCAAGAAGATCTTTTTGAGTCTCTGAGTTTTGATAACCCTTATGCTGGGCAATGTCACTTGTCTTGCTCTGGCTCACTCTCTTTGCGTCTGTATCCCAAGCTTCTTGAACTTCAACAGCAACACCAAGAGCTCAGCATTAACTTAGAAGCCGCTCCAAACAAAAAGATATTGAATGACCTAAGCGAAGGCACTACCGATATCGGCATTGTTAGGCATTCCCCGAACGACAGCTACTACCAAAGCCAAGTCATCGGCAAAGAAGCACTGTGTCTTATTGTTCACCACAGCCTTGCTGATTTAGAGATAACGCCGCAAGTATTGAATGACATTGGCCTGATTGCCCACCCAGATTCTGCACATTATCTGTCTTTGTATTTCGACCTTTGCGGAGATAAAGACTTAGCGAACATCAACGTTAATGAGATACCAAGATCTGGCTACATCAATCAGCTTCACCAGATCTTGCTACCCGTATCAAAAGGATTAGGTTTTACCGTGTTACCGGCTGGCGCGGTTGAACACTTCCCAGATAGAGACAAGCTACACGTTGTGCCGCCAAAGGTAGAAGTAGAGGAAACGCTGTATCTGGTTCAAAAACGAAACCGAAAACTGCCGCACCGATACGATACGGTTGTTGAGCTAATCAAACAGAACGTGAGTCGTTAGTTCGGTATAGATAGATTTAAAGCCTTTAGCTAGCGCGTTATTTCGCTGTAAGAGCTAAAGGCTTTAATGTTGAAGTGATATTTATAAAAGACAACTACTCAGAAGCGCCAAGCCCCTCTTTGGCTCGTTCAAAGTCATAATTATCTAACGCACTTTGAACATCTTTAAGAACAACAGAATGTGGATACTGTGCCAGTAACTCAGTCACATATTGAGTTGCATCGTTATCATACGCATCCAGCAGTGATAGCAACTGAGCATGCTGTTCTGACGTGATGCTCGGTGAGTCAGAGGTATCAGCAAGACTCACATCGGCTACTTCAGAACTTGTCGTATTAGATCCTTTGGCACCAGGCACATCAAAGCTGATCTCAACTGCTTTAATCAGTTCAATTAACCCAAGCTCACCTTGTTTAAGATCCTCTTCATCACACGCCTTGTTATGAGCTTTGCTTTCTAAATCACTGAGTAACTCTGCCAATCGCAACCCACCAATCGAAGCTGCCATGCTTTTTAAGGTATGTAGATTACGCTCTAACGTCTCCCAGTCGCCTTGTACTGAGTTATCAAAAGCATCCGACATAATGTCTGGCGATCCTTTGCAGAACCTATCAAGCATTTTGGCTTGCAGTTTCACATCATGATAAGTCAGTTGCTCAAACCTCGACTGAGAGAAAACAGGCGGTTTTATGTGAGTATCAGAGTGTAATTCCGCACTCTCATCAGAATCACCTGTCTGTATCGCATCTGAATGCGTTCTACCTTCAACTAATACCTCAGGAACAATGTATCGAGTAATCAGAGACATCGCTTTATCAATAACAATAGGCTTGTCTAAGAAGTCCGTGACACCCGCTTCCCTCGCTCGTTGTTTCGCATCAGCAAAAACATTGGCTGACATTGCAATAATCGGTACATCTATATCGAATTCACGAATCAAACGGGTAGCTTCAAAGCCGTCCATAATCGGCATTTGAAGATCCATGAAGATTATTTCGTAGTCGTTGTTTTTAGCTAACTCCAGCGCTTCCTTTCCGTTTTCAGCAAGATCGGCATTTAATTTAGAGCGACTGAAAAATGCTAAGGCGAGATCTTGGTTCAGCTCATTGTCTTCAACCAATAGCACTCTTTGCCCTTTGAACTCTATCTGATAATCCAGTTGCAACTCTTGAGCTTTGAAGTCGGCTAACGCATCCGAGCTTGAGCGTGGCAATGTCAGTACAAAGGAGAACTCACTGCCTTGCCCGTAAACACTCTCTACCGTAATTTGACTGCCCATCGCATGAACTAATTTCTGGCTAATGTTGAGCCCAAGCCCTGTACCGCCAAACCGACGTGTCGTTGTGGTATCCGCTTGGCTAAAGGCTTCAAACAGCTTGTGACGGTTCTCATCCGAAATGCCTATCCCGGTATCCATCACACTCACTCTCATGGTTAGGCTGCTGTCGTTCGAGTCAACATGCTCCACCGTTAATGCTACGCTGCCTTGTTCCGTAAACTTAATCGCGTTGCCCACAAGGTTGAGTATGACTTGGAACAACCTCAATGGATCGCCTTGTAGTGGCGTGTCTAACTCTGGGTCGATGACCATAGACAAATTGAGTTGCTTCTCAGCCGCTTTCGATTCCATCAACTCAATCACATCTTTAAAAGTCGTTGCGGGATCAAACGGGACGTTATCAATAACAAGTTGCCCAGCTTCTATCTTTGAAAAATCAAGGATGTCATTGATGATACCGAGTAACGAATGGCCAGAACGGTGCACTTTCTCAATATAATTTCGAGCGACAGGATTAGATATTTCGCCAATCGCCAGATAAGACAAGCCAATAATGGCGTTCATTGGGGTTCTTATCTCATGGCTCATATTGGCTAAGAATTCCGATTTAGCTTGGCTCGCCAAATCGGCTCTCTGTTTCTCTTCTTCCAATTGTTCGTTAAGGCGCTTCATTTCTGAAATATCGAATGCCCAAAATAGTGTGGCGACTTCACCATCAATCTCAAAAAGATAGTAACTGACCAAAGCAACAAATCGGGTTCCATCAGACTTTCTGAGTACTAAGTCCCTATTTTCAACTTTACCGTTAAGGTCGAGCTCTTCATGCACGCCATCACGAACGCTCAGCGAGTCATGGATAGCGGCAACGTCGATAGAAGACAACGCCTGATCTTCCACGCCAAACAAACGTTTTGCCGTATCGTTCGCGTAACGAACCTCTTCTTCAAATACCACACTAGCTGCAATTGGAGAGCTATTTAGCATGTTGTAGAGTTGGTTCTGCGCCTTTTCCAGAGCTTCGGTCGCTTCCTTAGCAATACTGATCTGCTTCGCTAATTTACGATTCCAGAAAATAATAAGAAGAAGGATCACCAGAGAAAAAACCGAAATAGTGTAAACCAATTGATAATCAACTCTTTCTATCGCTTTGGGCGCCGCCCACTTCGCCGATATCTTTTGATGTTCTTCAGCAGAAATACTCTCAATCGCCTTATTCACAATCGAATAAAGCAAAGGTTCAGATTTGATGACATGCAGAGTTGGCGACAGGAAGAAGTCTAACCGGCCGATGATACCAACCCCTCGATGACCAAATGAATCAATGAGGTAATTGAGGACATCAACAGTGTCGACCATGCCGTCTAAGGTTTTATCATCCAATCGGTTGAGCCCATCGGCCGTGGATTCTACCTCTACCCACTCAACGTTCGGGTACTTATATAAAATCGCGTTAGTATTTGCCGCATTCTTCAATATACCGATTTTCCAACCATCAGCTTCTTCAAGTACCAAGCTACTAACGTCTCTTCTCGATGCAATGGCCAAACGACTTGAAAACAAGCTTTTAGCTGCTTTGACGTTATCTCCTAACGAACGATTCTCTTGAGCTGCTGAGACCAGTTCCACTTCATGATGATCAACCAAGCTTCGGGTCTCAGACCAATTCGCCACGTCAACATGCTGAATACTTAGCCCTGTTTTTTGTTCAATCAGCGTTAGATAATCATCAATCATCCCGATGTATTCACCGGTATTGGATACCGCTTCATAAGGTAACGAATTCGGATCGATACCTATACGTACATCCGGATTATCTTTAATCCACGCCCTCTCTTTTTGGCTTAGATTTAGGATCTCTCCAGTCAAGTTACTCGCTTGATAAACATCCGCAATATAGCGTTTCACCGCATCTCCGAATGAACTAAATTGTTCGACAGATGGAAAATAAACATGGTTCCGCTCTAACGAATTAACATCAAAGTAGAAAGTCATCGAACCAGAGTTGATACTCCCTCCCTTGGTCCTATAATTCGCCACCTTGGTGACTGATGAAAAGTGAGAGGTATTTTTCTTCTCTCCATATTGATCAACTAGGTTGCCTATGTACCAAGATTTGATCGGGCGACTATTGTTATCCGCTTGTGCGGTGATCACCTGAAAAGAACTGTCCGTGTCGAAAATTTCAAACACTTCCGTCAACTCTTCAAAGCGGTCGTTGACGATAAAATACGCAGATATTTGCGCGATAATATTCGCTTTTTTAAGGACTAGGCTTAAATCACTCTGAACCTGCATCTCGATAATTTGGTTTAAGCCGTCATCCTCCTGTTTAAGCCTTTTAATTGCGGCATTGAAGCTATCTCTGATTTCTTCACTCTTAAAGTCCACATAGATCGGATACTCAACTTTATACTCGTCATGTAGCGTTAGCTCTGCCATTTCAATAAAACGAGTGTTGGTGATAAACCACTCTAGCACTCTTCGTTCAACCATTAGCAGGTCAACATTTTGAGCCCTCAACTGCGAGAATGCTGATTCAAGATCTTCGTAATCTTCAATACGATCAATGTCTAACTTACTCTTCAGAACTTCAACAGAGTTTTTAATTGTGGATGTTTCGTCGAACAATAACGCCCCTAATGATAGGTCTTTTGGGGATTGAAGTTGGAGTTTGCGGCGAGTTAGTGAAACAGGAACAAACTCAACATTAAAAACGTTATCACTTAAAAAGTGCGCATTAGGATCATCAAACTGAACACCAGAAAAAAAGGCTATAGAATTATTGTTATCGATGGCTTTTTTAGCGGCGCTAGGTGGAAGTGTGACAACGTCACCTAGTTTATATCCCATGTCATTCAGTGCACGCTGAAGAATGTCGTACTGTAGCCCGACTGCGGTGCTGTCTGGGTAAATATACGGAGGGTTACCAAAGCCAAACACGCCTTTTAGCGGCACTCGATAGGGGGAACTGTCTAGCCACTTCGATAAAATCTGGTTCTTGTTATCAACGTCGAAGGTTTCAATCTGTTTGTTGATTAGCGTCAGCAGTTCTGGTTCATCGGTTCGAATCACCATTGATGCTTCAAACCTTTTCCAATGCTCCAGAACATAATTTACCGCTAAATCATGAACGCCAATCTTTTTCGCAAGATCCATAGTGGTGATAGGTTCACCGACCATGCCTTCGACATCCCCGGCCCCTAACGCACGTACTGCATCAATAACGTTATCAAAATTCACTCGCTCAATAGAACTCAATTTGACACCGGCTCGCTCCAAATCGATATTTTCATTAACCATCGCAATACGGCGTTTATTATTTTGATCTAGGTTTCCATCGAGTTTGTTGTCGATGGGAACAATCACTGCGACCTGATAAGGAATATAGGGAGCACTCGCAAGAAAACGGCCACCTTCACTTGGGTCGAACTGTTGGAATGGAAATACATCGCCTCGCCCGTCGACTAACGCGGCTTTAGCCTCGACACGCGAGTTAACTGTGACAAACCGAACATGAACACCAAAACGCTGTTCAAGATCTAATGTCCAATCTTTGATGATCCCAGAAACCTGCCCATCATCATCGATGAATGAGTAAGGATAATGGTTGGCCAAGACAACAAAAGTTACCGTTGGTTGGTTTCCCAACCACTGATTTAACTCAGTATCTGTTACCTCAGCAGCATTCGTAGATCGCATTAGCTGCGACCACACCACAAGTGTAATGACCAGAAAAACAACCAAACGATTTAGCGACAACATCAAGCCATCACTCATCTCTAAATTTCTCTTTAATTGCTAGAATCTCAGGTAACTTCAGAAAAAACACATCAACGATAGTTGGATCAAAATGTTTGCCTTTCTGTTCTTCAAACAAGTTCAGCGCCTCATCAATACTCCAAGCTTTTTTATAAGGGCGCTCTGCGGTCAGGGCATCAAACACATCAGCAACAGCCGCAATTCTTCCAACCAATGGGATACCTTCACCAGCTATCTGGTTTGGATAACCACTGCCATCCCATTTTTCGTGATGATATTGCGCCACCTGAATAGCCATACGCATCAGTTTGGAATCACTCTGCCTACCAAGTATATCAACACCATATTCGACATGCTTTTGCATAATTGTCCACTCGTCGGCGTCCAATTTACCCGGCTTGAGTAATACGCTATCAGGAATACCGATCTTGCCAATATCATGCATTGGTGCTGCATCACGCAACGTCTCGGCATCTTCGTCAGTCATTCCCAAGGCTTTAGCTAGCACTTCACAGTAGTGACTCATACGCTTAACGTGCATGCCTGTTTCATTGTCTTTAAATTCAGCAGCTCTACCCAGTATGTTCAGTGTTTCTAGCTTACCGAGATTGATCTCTTGAGTTTTCTCTTTTACCTGACTAAACAACGTGCGTTGTTGGTCATAAAGTGCGATATGCGTTTTCACACGCTGGAGTGCAATTGCAGGGGTTATCGGCTTGGTTAGGTAATCGACAGCCCCCAAGGAGAGCCCTTTTACTTCGGCTTCTGGACCAATTGTGGCGGTCACGAAAATGATAGGAATGTGAGCCGTATTCGGCTGAGCTTTAAGTTGACGGCACACCTCGTAACCATCGATGTCAGGCATCATGATATCAAGGAGGATAAGGTCTGGCTGAGGCACCATCTTCGCAATTTTGATACCAATTGTGCCGTTAATCGCTACTTTCACTTGATAAGTATCTTTGAGTATTGCCGTTAACACATCCAAGTTACTTGGGGTGTCATCCACGACTAACACTATAGGTTTCCGACTCATTGATACCTCGTATACAAATCAAACAGTTATAACCCTAGTGTAGAACGGTTTCCAGAGGTTAAGTAGAAAAAAAAGCAATTGATTTTCAAAAATGAAGAGTAGATCTGTGAGTGACTTCAAACTGGCGTTATTAGAAGTACGACCAGTCAATATTACGTCAGTTAAGTTATTATTATACAAGGGGAATTACCTTTGCATTGCAACATTTCACCAACAACACAGATACTATCCGAAAACAAAAAGAGCTCCTCATATGGGAGCTCTTTTCGTTCAACGGCTAGAAAGCAAAACAACCGAGTTATTCAGTAATCTAACGACCAGAATAATACATACAGATTCGAACACCATCGAACTCACGAATCTCAAATGGGATCTCGTAGATAGACTCCATCACTGATTTTTCAACCACTTCCGAAACCTTACCCGACTTAACCACTTTACCTTTCTTCATCGCGACAATGTTATCCGAGTAGCAAGAAGCGAAGTTGATGTCGTGAATCACGATAACGACCGCTTTATTGAACTCATGCGCCAAACGACGAAGCGTCTGCATGATTTCAACCGAGTGTTTAATATCAAGGTTATTCAGAGGCTCATCTAAGAACACATAATCCGTATCTTGCGACACAACCATCGCGATAAACGCCATTTGACGCTGACCGCCACTCAACTCATCAAGGTATTTATTTTGGATGTCAGTAATGCCAAGGTGTTCTAGTGCTGTATCGACGATTTTATGATCTTCGTCTTTCAAGCGACCTTGAGAGTGTGGGAAGCGACCAAAACAGACCAACTCACGAATCGTAAATCGCATATTGATGTTGTTTGATTGTCTTAACACGGCAAGGTGCTTGGCTAGCTCTTTGGTATCCCACTCAGCCAGTAACTTATCGCCAATGACCACTTCACCTGCGTCACTGTCGGTTAAGCGGCTCGCCATTGAAAGCAGTGTACTTTTACCCGCACCATTTGGGCCAATGATAGAAGTCACTTCGCCTTTCGGGAACATAGCACTGGCATCATCAACCACGAGTGACTTGCCATACTTCTTAGTTAAACCTGTTAATTTAATCACTACTTACTACCTTTACTGAATTCTGGTGCGTAACAACAAGAACATAAAATACAAACCACCGGCCAAGTTAATGATCACACTCACTGTGGTTTCAAACGCCATTACTTTTTCGATAAACCATTGGCCTGAAACCAATAGAACGACCGCTAACAAACTGCTTGCGATGATAAGCACACGATGTTGATAAGATTTGAATATCTGACGAGCTAAGCTCACGGTGATTAAACCAAAGAACAGCACTGGGCCAACCAAAGCAGTCGATACCGCGACCATCACTGACACAATCACCAAGGTAATCTGAGTCAATCGCTTGGTGTTCACACCCAGGCTTGTCGCGTTATCAACACCAAGCCAAAGTACATCAAGCTTAGGCGCTAACAACCAAAGGCCAAGCAAGCTCAAACCTAATGGAATAAGGCTGAGGTAAACCAGTTCGCCTTTCACATTATTGAAGCTTGCGAACATCACATTCTGCAGCACCGCGAACTCGTTCGGGTCAATCAACATCGCCAAGAAGTTAGACAAACTCGAGAATACGCTGCCACATACGATGCCTATCAACAGCAGTGTGAATACGTTGTTTCGCTTGCTCTTAAAGTAGAAATGGAACAGAGCAAACGAGAACAAGATCATCACAGTCACAGACATCGAAAAGTTTGCGATCGAGTCAATCACCCAGAAGCTAGCACTGCCAAACACAAACAGAAGTACCGTTTGTACCAGCATATACAAGCTGTCAAAGCCCAAGATGGATGGGGTTAGAATTCGGTTATTAGTAATGGTTTGGAAAACCAATGACGACGCCGAGATCGCTACCGCCGCCAACACAATCGACAGCAGTTTTGGTAGTCGCAGAGACAAGAAGAACTCGTAGTTATCCCACGTCAGCCCCTGCCCGATGAATAGCGCTGTCATACCCAAAGACGCGATAGCCAGAATCGCAATTTTTACTGAATCACGCATTCGACTTGTCTCTCATGATTAGGTAGATAAAAATCAAGCCACCAAAGATGCTGATTACCATTGAGATTGGAATCTCATAAGGGAAGATGACGATTCGAGCTAACAGGTCACAAGCCAACACCAAGATCACGCCCCAGTAGGCCGTCCAAGGCAGAATCTTCTTCATGTTATCGCCCATCATCAGCGACACGATATTCGGCACGATAAGGCCAAGGAATGGGATAACACCAACGATCATCACCACAGAGGAGGCACTGATAGCCACTAACGCAACACCAATGAAGACGATCTTCTGATAATTCAAACCGATGTTTTTCGCGAAGCTCTCACCGATGCTCGCCGCACTGAACTGGCTCGCGAAATAGTAAGCCAATACACAAGCAGGCACCGCGAGATAAAGGATTTCATAGCTGCCCTGCAACACGCTCGCAAAGTTCGCCATAGTCCATGCCGACATGGTTTGTACTAAGTCGTACTTATAAGCAATAAAGGTTGTTAGAGACGAAACAACGTTGCCATACATAATGCCAATCAAAGGCACCAATACCGCGTTCTTAAACTTGAGGTGTTGTAGGAAGCGAACCAATAGCATGGTGCCAAACACTGCAAACGCGAAGATAAAGCCTAAGTAGCTCCATTGCGCAGCATTGCCTAGCACTAGAATGCCGACAATGTAACCCAACATCGCACAGTCAATGGTGCCCATCGTCGAAGGCGCGGCAAACTTGTTCTGTACGATTTGCTGCATGATCAAGCCAGAAACACTCAATCCCGCTCCGGCAAGCACGATCGCGAGTAGTCGAGGAATCCGACTAACAATATAAATAGAATTGGCGTGTTGGTTGCCATTGAAGAAGTCACTAAAACTGATTTCAGCGACTCCAATCATCAATGACGCAACGCATAACACAACAAGAAATACAGCAGCTGCAATGGGTTTCAACATAGGAATAATACTAAAGATAGGTCTCGGGTAGCCCGTATAAAAAAGTGAAAAAGGGCTTATAAGAACACTCTTATAAGCCCGAAAATCTGATGGTTAGTAACTATTGAATCGTACGTTCAATGTCACTAAGCATTCTATGAATCGCTGTCACACCGCCACCAGCCAAATACCAAGCACTTGAATCAAGGTAAACGATATTGCCGTGCTGCGCTGCAGGTGTTGCCGCAACCAGTGGGTTATCAAACAGTTGTTGTGCGCGTCCTTCTGATTTACCAATCGCTTTTTCGCGGTCAAGCACGTAAAGCACTTCAGGTTTTGCATCAGCTATGTATTCAAAAGAGATTAGGTTGCCGTGTGTTCCTTTAATCGGAGCCACGGTTGCACTCTTTGATTCCACGAAACCAAAGTCATCAAAGATGATTGAGAAACGGCTGCCTTTGTTGAACATCGCAATGTTGTTACCGTTGTTCATTAGCATCATTGCTGAAGTTTCGTCAGACGCTACTTTGTCGTTTACCGCTGTGATAGAAGCTTGAGTCTCTTTAATGATCGCTTCGACTTCAGCTTGCTTACCAAAGATGTCGCCTAGCACACGCCAGTTTTGCTGAGCATCAGCCCAGTACTTGTCGCCTTCAATAGAAAACATGACAGTAGGAGCAATTTGTGCCAGTTTGTCGTAAACCTTAAGCATGCGGTTTTCCGCGATGATGATGTCAGGCTTCAACATGTAGATAGCTTCAAAATCAGGTTCGCTTAAAGAGCCTGTATTTGCCGTCGTATCTTTGTACGAAGCTAGGTAATCAGGCAGCAAGCTATGAGGCGCGCCAACTGGCTGTACACCAATTTTATCGAGCACGTCTAAGCTACCGTGGCCTAGAACCACCACTCGCTGTGGTACTTCAGTAAACTGCGCTGTGCCTTTCACATGCTCAATGGTGACGGTTTCCGCATGCGCGGTCATCATGAATGATGATGCTAGAACGATGGCAAGCCCGCTCAATAACTGGCGAACTGAATTGATTGTTTTCTTCATGTTTCTTCCTTTGCCATTGATACAAACCACCACTCATGACAATGAAAGTCACATTACTCATAGACGAGCATGGGGCGTACACAACTGCTAAATAACGATAATTTAAAGTCTGTCATTGGATTGACAACAAACTTGTAACGCAAGTGAGAACTATTATCAATTATATTTGCACTAAATTGGCGATACAACAACTTTATTATTCAGAAATGTAAAAGTGAGTATTCATATTTTGCGTAGTCAGGAGAGGTATTAGGAATCAGAAATATCAAAAAGACGCGAAGAGGAAAATACTCATCAACCTGAAGAAAAAAACAGATGGGGAAAGCACCCAAAAACCCTGTAATTACAACGCTGAACCCCAAAATCATGGATTGTAATTTACAATGTAAAGATCATATACAACAGAGACTTAATCATCACCAAATTAGCTGATCAATTAAACCCACTAATGACAACGAATACGAACAGCTGAAAAGCCAAGACTCAGTCAGATATCATGGTCAAATCCCTGACCTTCGCTCATTTAACCTTCAGTAACCTTCAGTAACCGATGGTAAATCACCCAAAAATATTTTTGAATTTAATTGAAAATAGGGTTGTAATTTTGAAAACTAGGCGTATAGTTCGCCACCTGGCTCTAATCTATAGAGCTGTTAATGCTAAAGTAAGTCCAAGTTCCACATAGACAGTTCTCGATTCCCTCGTTACACCATCTCTGCGTCAGCTTTCACCCAGATAGTCATTCAATAGCTTTTAAATTCGATCCTACTACCGATCTATCGTCATTTGCTCTTTTGTCAGCGAAGTCAGAATAGATCGAGCACTTAAATACAAATGTAATAAACACAAGGCACAGTTATGTCACGCAGAACAACACGACAAACCCATTGGTACCAACTATCACGCGAAAAAACAGTCAATAAACTAAAAGGTAATAAATGCTCAAGATTAAAATAGATTTACACAAAGAAGAGATTTCATGGGTCACCGAGATTCGACAGCTCAATAGCGATATACTCCACCGCCACATATTGCCCAAGCTACAACATCACAGCTATCTCATCGACTTTGAATTTAATGAACGAGAAAGCATCGGAACTATCGTTTCAGGCAACGGAAACACCCTAGGACATTTCACACTCCTATAGCATTTCCCAAAGGCTACAAAAGAAACACCATCTAGTCCCAAAGATGTAAAAGATGTCACCCTCAATTCGCTCTAGCAGAACAAAATAGAGTAGAAGTAAAACAGATCTGAAACCTAGCCCTTTTTGCATTTCACACGCGGCTAACGCTAGCTAGGTTATCGTACTTCTATTGAAACCAACTTATATCAAACTCTAAATCACCATTGAGTCATTATCAGTGCATTCATGGACTAATAAGTTAACGGCATCGACCTTAACTTCTGATCAAGAGTATATAAGTGTTCTGCAGCTTGCATGTGTTGAGGGTAATCACTGAACTTCTCACGATTCTCCTCATTCATCTTACATGTCTCATCCACCAGCATTAACTTCCAATACAGCTTCGTTGTATGCAACATCGCCAGTAACGGTTTGAACACCTCTTTCTCATAAGCTTGAATCAACTCTTCAATCAACTCGTCACGTTCGTCTTCGCTTGCGATTGAACCCTCGGTTGCCGACAACACTTTTTGATACTTCAGGTTTTGTTGCAGCTTATCCATGACCGTTTGGTTTTCTTCCGCTAAGTCAACAAGCTTCGACTTAATGATGTTTACCCAATTCGCTTGGCTCAGTACTGTGTCATCAACGCTGGTAAAATCTTCTCGTATTTGTCGTTCAACATCTTTTTGAGCTTTCTTTAAAACCGCACGCACCTTTTGGAAAGGCAGCTGATACTCCTTACTTAGCTCGATAATCAGTTTATGAAAACCACCATTTGGAAGGTGTAAGTTTTCTTTAAACGTCGCCATTGCAGCTTCTTGCTGTTCGGTAAGGTGAGTCATTCTGTTTCCTATTCTTTATCACTTATGGTGCTGAGCCCGCGATCATACCATTATTACCCTCGTTTTTTCGGTAACTTGATCAGTTACACCTCGCTATGCCGTTAAATTCTCTCAGCCCTTTCTCTTTTGGCTAGTTATTAACCCACTTGGCATAAAATGGTAAATCTCTATCGGCGAAAGTTCGTACATTACGCGCTCAGGGGATATCGCCAGACAGGAGTCGTTACTTACATATGAAAGACAAGCGCGAGAAATGAGAAAACAGATGACCTATTCAGAATACAAAGAATCCGATTTGCATAAGTGCGTGAGCATTGGTTCAGAAGCAATGGTATCCATTGCCAAGTTTGCCTTTAAAGCCACTACCCTTTTATTTCGATTTTTCCGCTGGCTTGTCGTATCGGCTTATACCTACGTGATGAAGTAATTCTATATGGGAGTCGTTGTTTTCATTACGACTTATCTAAATACCCCAAAGCGCGCCCTATTAGGTCGCGCTTTTTTTGTGCCCAGTTTTATACCTAGCTTGATGCCAAAAGTCCGAGTGCATTTTATATCGTCAGTGGCGCTAAATGGTAAAACTGACCATCGAATAAAAACCATACTACACCTGTTCCAACGAAACAGACTTCTAACTTATACAGGTACTAAAATGAAAAAGATTGCACTTAAAATTGTAGGACTAACGGTTTTGGCTTCTGCGCTAACTGGTTGTATCGGCAGCAACGCCGTAACAGGGAAAGTGATGAAATTTAACGTTGAAGTTGTCGATAACCGCTATGCCCGTGCAGGTGTAAACTTCTTATTAGCGCCTGTATACGGTATTACTACCGCAGCAGACTATGTGGTATTCAACTCACTTGAATTCTGGACAGGTAAAAACCCTATCAGCGGTTCACCACACGTATTTGATACAAAAACAGACACGCACTTCAAAGTGAACGATGAGCTGGACCCAAGCCTGAAAGAAGCCCCTGTCGGCCCAATTTCTAACAATCGCACCATTGAAACGGGTGAGATGATTAAGATCGACGAAAACACGATTCAAATGGACATCGTCTATACATCTGGTGAAACAGCGACTCTAACGGGCATCAAAGACGGTCAAAACGTTACCTATTACATGGATGGTCAGCTTGTATCGCAAACAACTATCGCTGAATTAGAGAAGATTCAAGGCACTGAAGCTTAAGGTTCATCGCCCACACAGAGTTCAAACTTAAAGAGACTTTTAAGCTCATAAAATAGAACAAGCCCGGCGATTGCCGGGCTTGTTTGTATGTGCTCTATTATTTGTAAATGCTCTATTGGGACTGAGACTGTGCAAGTCGAATGCTCACCAAACTCGCCACCATGATAGCTAAGTAAAAGCTGCCGATAATGGATTCCATAAACACAAAGAATTGAGCAATAGGCAGAGCTGGTGATATGTCGCCGTAACCAACCGTAGTCAAGGTGATAAAGCTAAAGTACATCGCATTAAACAAGTTCGTCAGCCAGACTTGCTCTTCTAACCCGTTAAAGGCATTAGGAAAGATCTCTAAAATTAACAAGTAGATGGTCGACCAAGCAAACCCTAGCAACAAGTAAATACAGATGGAGCCGATGATGTGATTGGGTGTCACCGTTTTGGCTTTCATCACCTGCTTCAACGCCGAGTAAATGTGTGAAAACAAGAACACAGCCAACGCCGATAGCGTCACTATCGACAGGTTATAGCCTTCCAAAAATGAAAACACGCCAGACACGAGCGCCGTAATCAATAAAAGCCCATACCAAGAGCGATACAAGGCTCGCTCTTTATGAATACCGGCAATTGAACTCGCCAACGTAATAATGATAAGAAATAGGATTGTTTTCTGGCCTTGCGGATAAAACTGCTGCATCACCGCGCAACCAAGAAACAACACCAACAGTGCATAGAATAAGAAGTAGAAGTTGTCGTCTTTAGAGACTGGCTTCATCTATTTTCCCTCGACCTCTGCAGGTTTTTTCTCAGTTTCTTGTTGGTTTTTCTCTTCAAGTCCAAGCCACGCCATCATCAGCTCATAGCTTAAACTCAGTATCACAGCACCGACAAACAGACCGACGATGCCTGACATCGCCATTCCGCCCAGTGCACCCAATAGAATTACCAACATTGGAATGTGAGAGCCACGGCTCAGCAATACTGGCTTTAAGATAGCGTCACTGCCGCTCACCAAAATACACCACACTAAGAACAAGCTCGCCGCCAGTGTCGATTCAACGCTGAACATGTAGATGATCGCCGGCAATAGAGCGAGAATCGGTGGAAGTTGGATTATCGCAATGAGCAGCACAGCTAGCGCCCAAAACGCAGCTGCTGGAACGCCTGCAATCACCAAACCGATTGCCGACATCATGGATTGAATCACAGCCACACCAATCACACCTTGCACAACGCTTCGCACGGTCGATTTAGAGAGCTCTACCAACTCTTCACCTTTACCGCCCGTTAAACGCGCCACTAAGTGAGTCACGCCGGTTTTGCATTTATCGGCATTACTCATGAATGCACCCGCAATGATGGTAGAGATGATGAACTGAATAAAGCCGCCACCTAACGAGCCAAGAACAGAAGCCGCTTTCGTCGCAAACTGTTTAAGTTCATCCGCATACTTTATGAAAGTGCCTTCAATATTGTTGGAGGCGGCAACCAAGGTTGAATAAACCTTCTCACCTATGAATGGAATATCTTGTAAGGACTCTTTCGGTTTAGGCAATGACAATGTGCCATCTTGAAGCCCTGTCATCAGGTCAGTCGCGCTGGTGTAGATACCAGAAGAAAGCGCCGCCAAAGGAATAAATAGAAGAATCACACCAATAAAGCTCAGCAATGCACTGGCTTTACCTTTCGACATCCCGGTTTTATTTGAAATTGCGACCGCCACTGGATACAACGCAGTCGCAATGATCGCACCCCATATCACCAGAAGAATGAATGGGCGCAAAATCGAAAAACACCAATACACGAGCATGGCAATCGCTGCGATCTTGATGGCAGCGTCTATCGCCTGTTTTGAAAAATCATCGGTTAACTTCATGAGACGTCCTTGTTAGACAAAATTAAGGCTGATTTTGTAGAAACTTCCAATTCCGTGTTTCTAGGAATAGAGAAGCCAAAATCATATATATGCCAATTAACACTAATTGGAATATGCGTATAAGAGTGTTGCTATCGATGTCACCGGAGCTCATCAACGTGCTACCAACCAGTACGAGCAACGTACTAAATGCAGTGGCGAAAATAGGTGCTTTTTCGGGAACCGTGTAGATCTTGGTAGCCATAAGAATGGCAATAAGTCCTATAAACAAAGAATAGAAGACAATGTTGGGTACTATAGAAAGAATTGAAAAAGCAGCAATCGCCAGCAATCCCCCGATACCGTTACTTATCACCAAAAAAGCGCTCAACTTTATCGACTTCTCTGACGTAATCATCAACGATAACAACGCAATGAACATCATTGTCAGTAAAGCTTCAGATATTTGAAAAATAAAGAAAAAGCACACCACTGGATAGGAGATAATCATCGCCCTAAAGGCCGCATACCAACGCTGTTTCTTTTCGAGTGGCGCAGCAGCGAAGCCTGAGAACGCCGATTTTGGCTCAGGGAAAAATACATGCACTAACGCAAAAAGCATGACTGAAACCACACCAGAGGTCGCTAAGCCAGAGGCCAGCATTACTGACACGCCGGGGTTATCAATCGCCATGAATGGCAACATCAAAACCACAATCAACAGTATGGTGGCAAACAGGTTCCATTTTGGGTCGACAAACAAGTAGTAACCCCACAGCATCATTAACCCCACTAAAATCAGCAATGGGATTGGATAATGGGTAATTCCTCGCGACAGTAATAAACCTAACCCCATTGTCACCACAACGGCCAAGAGCAATTCGTAGACCGTTTCTTTATGGAGATTTGGTTTATCAATTAAGAACTTAGCTGTGAACACTGGCGCCACAAACGCAAGTGGCCAGTTTATCCACGCCGCCAAGAAAACAGCCAACGTGACCTAGGCTGTTCTCTCGATAATAAGCTTCAATCCAAATATCTTCGGTTGAAACAAAGGTCATGATTGCTTGCCCTGCTGATGCATAGAAACCTTCAGACAGGCTAAAGTTAGAGACACCACCTTGTGTCGGTGCAGTAATCACGGTGCGCTCTAGATTCAATTGAGCTTGTTCAAGTGCCAGCAACGCCGCTTTCACTTGGCTATTTTCTTCGCCTTCTTTACCCATTTGTTTCTTAGCACGGTCAAGGTCAGCTTCTGCATTCACAACTGCCGCACTAGAGGTCGCTAATGCTGCTCGCGCTTTATCTGCATCTGATTTAGAAACGACACCTTTATCGGCCATCTCTAAAACACGCTTAGCTTGCAGTTTGGTATTTTGTCTTTCAACAATAGCTGAAGTGAGTTTCGCTTGAGCTGAAGCAATGCTCGCGGTTTGCGCGCCGACATTTTGGCCAGCAATCTCTAAATTTTGCTCGGCTTGTTGTACGGCTATTTGGTAATCAGACTCATCTAAAATGGCTAGCTTATCGCCTTGATTAACCAGTTGGTTAGGTTGAACAAGAATATCGAGCACTTTACCCGACACCTCAGGTTTGATTGGAACGATATAACCTTTGACACGAGCATTATCAGTAATAGGGATGATGCGGTCTGAAATGATACTGAAGATCAACATGAACGCTACGAACAACAATAAGTAGTTGGTGACCTTTCTTACTTTGTCTTTTCCATTTTCTTGCTGGCCAACTTCTTCCTTGGCTTCTTGCGCATTCCCGTTGACTTCTGACATGGGTCCCTTCTAGATAACTAACATCAACAAAATTAATACTTTAAAAATAAGCCCGGTGATGGAAAACTCAAGTAAATAGGGTTAGATTTAGTAAACAAAACGTTGCAAATGATATGCACGTCTAATAGTGCGACAATATATACAGGATTGTATTCCAATGAGCTCTAGTCACTACCAAGTCCCGGTAATTCAAACGAACTACGCCAAAATTCTGGTTCAGGTTTTTTCTGACTATGGTCTCGACCTCCACCTTTTGCTCAAAGATTCTGGTTTACCGCCCGATCTCATTGAATCAGAAAGCGACTTTGTGCCATCAGAATCGATTAAACGTTTGATTTATCTGACATCCGCCCAACTTGGCGTATCTCGGTTCACCGATATTCTTGGACTCGCATTTCGACGTCGAATCATCCCAAATGTCTTGCATCAATTTACCGAATTCGAAACCATTGGCGATGCACTAAAACAGATCAATTCAATCTTTGCCTATGATTCACCAGGCAGCAAAGTCGAGTTTATCCAAGAACACGGTCAGAACTGGTTTTGCCGGACAGCCCCGGAAGACAACTCCCCTATGTTTCAATGGGGCGAAGCTTTCGCTGTTATTTATATCATCGAGTTAATAACCATTTTATCGCAATCACCATGGTTACCGACTAAAGTTCGCTTGCAAGGGCATGACATCGATGTCGTCAAAACACTGGTATCAAGTAACTGCCAACTGTTTGTTGATCATTCGTCGACTGCTGTGCAGATTCCTGATGAGATCTTACAACTCCCAATCCGTCTTACGTCTAAAGACCTCAGTACAAAACCGACACTTATTGAGTGGCATACCAGCTTTACCGATAGTATTTATGAGCTTCTAAAACCGTACATGAAAGAACAAGACCTCTCTCTTGAAGAGGCGGCAGAGCTGCTCAACTTTTCAGTGCGAACGTTCCAACGCAAACTCAAGAATGAAAACACCACTTATCGAAAGATCAAAGAGAACCTGATGTTTTCTGTAGCTTGCGAGCTGATGGAAGAAGGCCACACGCTGACCTACATTTCTAGCCAACTCGGTTACACCAACATCTCTCATTTTTCTCGTGCATTTAAGCGTGTGTCTGGCCTTACGCCGAAGATTTACCAACGCTCAATCTCGGCTTAGGCTTCGCTCGATTGATTAACCAAGCACGGCCTACATCTAACCAAGGGCAATTGGAGTAGCACAGCCTGGGCTAGAGCTACACACTCTATTTCGCCCGTTACCTTTAGCGCGGTAAAGTGCCTTATCTGCACTGCGATAGGTCGCTTCGGCTTGCGCCTGTATTTCAGACACACCACTGCTCACGGTCAGGTTCAATGTTGTCCCTTTGGTAATCACTTCTTTCAGTCGATACATCGCCTCAAACGCTTCTGCCAAATTGGTTTCAGGCATCAAGATAGCGAACTCTTCTCCGCCTACTCGCGCGACGATATCAGTGTCTCGGCTGTTGTTTCTCAACAGTTCAGCGACCTCTTTCAGCGCTGAATCACCTTGGTCATGACCGTGATTATCATTGATAGCCTTGAAGTGATCTAAATCGATCAACGCCAAACAGGAATGTGTGTAACCATAACGCTCTGCCAGGTTAGAATAATGTTTTAAGTCGTTATCAAAGCGGCGTCGATTCCAGCACCCTGTCAGTGAATCCGTTTCCACCAGCATTCTTAATCGACGCTCCAATATCTTGCGTCGGCTAATATCCGTAAAGGTCACCACGTACTTGTTATTGTGCGGCAGAATTTCAGTTAGCTTTTCCACCACAACGTTTACGGTAAACTGCTCACCAAGTCGACTGACGCCACTCAACTCACCTTTCCATCTCTGGTTTTCCTTCAGTGAGCGAGTAATGGTCGTGATTAGGCTGCTGTTATTCATAAAACAGAGATCAGAAATCGGACGAGATTCGACTTGGTCAAAGGCATAACCTGAAACCCGAGAGAATTGTTGATTCACTTGTATGACCCTCAATTGACTATCGAGGACAATAAAACCTGCGACACCATCAATGATCGCTTCCGACAAGTTATTCTTGCTTTGAGCCATTTCATGTCGATAAAGGCGTGCGGTAATAAGAGTGCTAAGTAAAAACAACGCACACACCGAAAAAAACATGGCTGGCGTAGAAGCAATACTCAGCAACCACAAGCTAAATGCCATATTGAGGACAAGTGCAGACACCACGTATAGCGGCATTTTTCGGTCATAACTTAACTTGTTCATAGTTTGCTCTGGTGATGGGCGAATGACTATGATGGCTAAGTTTTAATTAAGATATTTACCATTTTACGACACATACAAATTCAAATTACATATCGAACAATAAGTGCATAGGGTTACACTAACTATTAAGCGGAAGAGATTGAAAAGATTCGAGACCGCCACTTTGAATGCCAACCAGTGCCGGGTTACCTAGGCCTACTAACCGAATATCTCCGTCAAAATAACGAATAAACAAACGGTTAGTGGCCAAGCTCGTGTTTACTGACTTGGTAGATTACTGAACGGCTAGCTCCCCTCTGCGTACCCAGAATGCTCGAACATGGTCATAAATCAGATTAAACACAAACGCGTAAATGGTAATAAAAATGGTCACGCCGATGTCCATCAAAAATGCCTGCCATAACCCCACGTTAAGTAAGTATGCCATCACAGGGATTGTCGCTATCAACAAGCCAGCCTCAAATAGCACGACATGAAAAACACGTAACTTAAGCGAACGCTTTGATTTTCCCCCCGTGAAATAACGATCAAAAATACGGTTAAAACAGTAGTTCCAAATCATTGCGATAGTCGCAACAACTATCATGGTTCCTGATAAGGCATTCACATCGTGATCAGTAAATATCGCTAAACCTATAATTGACAGTGTGACGGCCAATACTTCAAACAACACCGAGTGGAAAACTCTCTCTAACGTACTCATACATTCCTATAGCAATTTATAACATGGTGGACTTACCGAAATTATGTCACCGAAAACAATAAGAGAAAGTTAACAGCCATCACGTTTAGTGATAGCTTAAGTATAAGTACCCCATTTTGTATTGAGCGAGAGATAACATGTACAGTTTTGAGCAACTAAAAGTCTTCGTCACGGTGTGTGAAAGTGGCTCTTTCTCTGCCGCCGCTCGCAAACTGAAACGAGCTCAGTCTGGGGTAAGCCAATCGATAGCCAACCTCGAAATTGCCATTGACCAAGAGCTGTTTAACCGAGAGAAAAACATCCCCGTTTTAACCAGCAAAGGTAAAGCGTTATTGCCTGTGGCTAAGTCCATTCTTGACCAGCAAAAGTACTTCGATCAAAAAGTAGAATCGCTGACCCAAGAAGATGAGCACGAACTGATCATTGCGGTTGATGAAAGCATCATAGATAAGAACTTCATTAAGATAATCAGCTCACTCGCCGATCAATTTCCAATCACACACTTCGATATCATTACCACCTCAACCTTTGATGTTGAAGACCTAGTAAGACGAGGAAAAGCACAGATTGGCATCATCTACGCGGATGGCGAACTGAAGGTCGATATGGATTTCTTTTTGCTGGGCCAAGCGCGTTTCCTAACTGTTAGCTCTGTCACTCACGAACTGAGTCGCATGTCCGTTGTACAAGACTCAGACCTCAAGCGCTATCGCCAATGTGTGCATCGCAGCTCAAAGCAGCGCGAACTGTGGTTCACCTATGGTATTAGCTCGATGCGTTGGTATGCAAACAACCACAAGACCATTGTTGATCTCGTTGAACAGAACGTGGGTTGGGCTAATGTGCCCGAGATGATGGTGATGGAAGGCATTCAAAAAGGCGACCTTGTGGCGTTGCCTGTTTCGCACGAGCATGGTGGTTGGATTACTCCAGTAGGTTGTTTAGTTTCTCGCAGCCACATCAATGGCCCAGTTCTCACCAGCCTTATTGAGCAGCTTAAGAGACACTCACTGCAATACAATCAATGGCAGGCTAACTAACCTCCCCTGTTCTTCACTCATCGTCAATTCATAGATTCAATATCGACGTGGGACTCACCACCGCTACCTCATTTCTGCTTATCTTGCCGATAAATATCTTTGTCGTGTGGATAAAACACCCTAGTTGATGTCCCAAAGTGACATAACTACACTGCGATCCCAACGGGTTTGTCTTTTCAAACGAATATAGACAGACCCAAATCGTTCTTTAACACCACTGACCCAACTTCAAATCTCCCAGATAAGCGCTCAGCCTTGCCGTTGCTTATATCGGTTTCAAATAGATCACTTTTTGAATATTAATTCGCACCCAGTTTATGAGCGCTCTTTGAGTGCTTTTTTATATCTAAATGAACCTTTTGGAAAATTTGTCGTGAACGTTTTAAGAAATATTTGCCCTGAGAAAATGGGTAAAGAGCGTAACAAACGAGAGTATGATTTACGCGTACTTAATTGTGTCAGTGAAAGCGAATATGAATCGCGTATGGCGGTTTGGAATAGCCTTGCGTTAACTGCTACTCCGTCTGCTTCGGAAACAAAGGGCTTCATCGATGAGTCTTTCAACAAGCTTCAACAAGACCTGAAAGAAGCTAGCCGTGAGTTATCGATTAACTACACGGACTTCATCGCAATGGCGCATGAAGAGATCAACTACATTAAGGTGTTTGTTGCTGATAAAACAGCACAATACGGTTGGTACGCTGCGATCGTTCTTATGGTCATCGGCACGGTTGCTCTGTGTATTCAGTAAGTTAGACCACAAATTTTACTGGCTACTGCATCGAGCGCTTTAATGCGCTCTAACTAGAAAACAAATGACGAGTCTCATTTGTTTTCTAGCCACCACAAACTCACTCTCCCATCAAAAACAACAAATCTTGGGTCGCTTGTTTCGGGTCTTCTGCGTGACATATCGCTGATACCAAGGCTAATCCATGAATACCTGTGTTAACCAACTGCGGAATGTTCGATTCGTTGATTCCACCGATACCAACAATCGGCAATTTCGTTGTTTTCAAAGCCATTTGAATGCCTTCATAACCCCAATGTTTCTTTAGATTCGTCTTAGTCGGTGTGGCAAAAATCGCACTGAGACCAATGTAATCGATCGGCAAACTATCTGCTTGTTGTAGCTGCTGTTCAGTTTCAATTGATAACCCAAGAATCTTGTCTGAACCAATCAGCTTACGTGCTAACTCTGCAGGCATATCCGATTGACCCAGATGCAAACCATCGGCGTCGACAGCCAATGCTACGTCCACTCGGTCATTGATGATCAGCGGAACACCTGAGCCAGCCAGAATCGACTTAACCGCTTGTGCTCGTTCAATGAAGGCTCTTACGTCCCCATGTTTTTCTCTTACTTGAACCATAGTGACGCCACCAGCAACCGCTTGTTCAACCACGAATTTAAGCGTTTCTAGATCTTGTTGGTCGTCAGTCACCAGATAAAGTTTATAAGGGTTCATCGCGTACCTTTGAAGTCGATTTCTAAAATTGGTTTTCTGCCATTTTACCGACAAATCACATCCTATGCATGGAAGTTAGCACTTAATTCCTTAAGTTAGGCGGTTGAATTCAAATACGCAACTCGTTGAAAGCATGTCGAAAAACCCGATTTTTCTAACAAAAGCGTTACTTATTACACAAACTATTCGCTTTAGCATGCCCAGAATGCTGTTTTATGAAATACTCCCCTATGAAGGAATCAGGTAAATATAGGGATAGTTATGCGCCACCTTTCTATAGCGCTCAAGATCAAGCTGGGTTATGCCATCTGCTTGCTCTTTTTCGTCATTTCAGGCCTTGTGAGTTACAAAGGTATTCAAACCTTGTCGAACGGCTTTAGCCAGTACAGTGACCTCAGCCACAAGGCGACATTGTCAGGCAACATTCAAGTGCACTTTCTTCAGATGCGTTTAGCTTCTGAACGTTACTTAGAGTCATTGGATGATCAATACGAAGCGAATTATCAATCGAGCAAACTTGCGATTGATGAACTGCTGAACAACTTAATCCAAACCACCACCAATACTGATAGCTTGTCGAGCCTGCAATTAGTGCAAGACAGCGTTGCAGCTTTTGATGCGGCTTATGGATCAATGAAACAGAGCCAACTGCTCATTGACCAGTTAGTGAACGTGGAGATGGTCACACGAGAAACCAACGCACTGAAAGCGGCTCAGAGCTTATTGTATGAGTCTTACAACAACAATGATCCAAACGCGAGCTTATACGCAGGCATGTTGATGGAGAACTTCCTCGCAGCCAAGATCACAGTGCTGAGTTACTCAAACAACAACGACCTCAAAACCTATGAAGCTGGTAAAGACATTTTTGAATACGCGCTACCAGGTATTGAAGGCGACATTGAGTCTCTCAAATCATCGCCTTATCAAAGTGAGCTGATTGAGGACTTCTCGAACCAACGCGAAGCGTATGCAAAAGGCTTTGAGCAAGTTCATCAACAGATGATTGAGAACACGCAAAGAACCGCTACCCTCGCCTCTATTGGTGACAGCTTAGCGATTGCAGTCGCGGATGCTCAAAGTATTCTCGAGCAACAGAAACAAGCATTAACGCCAGAACTGCAAGCCAGTGAAAAACGTTCAGTTCAAATCATCTTCTTGCTAACGGGTGTGGCTTTGGTGATTGGCATGACGAGCGCAGTGTTGGTGACTCGTTCTATTACCAAAGGCATCGCACAGGTTAAACAGATCACCAATGAGCTTTCTCAAGGCAACTTAAATGTTGAAGTGAACATCGAAAGCAAAAACGAGATTGGCGAACTGCTGACTAATATGGAGATCACCATTGAGTCTCTGCGCGATATTGTTGGTCAAGTGAACCGCTCTAGCGTGCGTATTGGTGAGATGTCGGAGTCACTCAATCAAGTGACAAACAACAGCTCGACTAACGCGACACAGTTGAACAATGAAATGATCAATATCTCGTCAGCCGTTGATCAATTGGCTTCGAGCACATCGGAAATTGCTTCAAGTGCCAACCACGCCTCTCAAGTGGCGAACCAAGCGACCGAGAATGTCGCGATGGGCCTCAAAGAAGTCGACAAGACACTGCATGAAATTGGCAGCGCCGATGAAAGCATGCAGGTCAGCAGCCAGAAAGTGACCGACCTACACAAAGAGTCGATGAACATTGGCGCGATACTGGAAGTAATCAAAGGCGTATCAGAGCAGACTAACCTTCTCGCGCTGAATGCCGCAATTGAAGCCGCTCGCGCAGGCGAACAAGGTCGTGGATTTGCCGTAGTAGCCGATGAAGTAAGAACGCTCGCTAAACGCACCCAAGACTCCGCTAGCCAGATTGATGAACTCATCACCTCGCTGCAGCGTGGCGCTAAAGATGCGTTAGAGTCGATCAAAGAGAGCCACAGCACGGTTTCCGATGCTTCAACTCAGGCACAGCAAGCTTCTCAGAACTTACATGTGATTAATCAACACATCCAAGATCTGAATCAGGCCAACAGCCAGATCGCAGTGTCAGTTGATGAGCAGGATCGTCTTACCAAATCACTGGGTGAAAATGCGCAAGGTGCCAATACCATCGCGCAAAGTAACCAAGAGTCAGTCAGCAGCATTTCAGGTGCAGCGAGCGATTTAACCGAGGTTGCTCACCACCTAGAGAGCCAAGTTAACCGATTTAGAACCTAGCCAGCCAGTCTATACACAGCTGACACAGTTCCAAACCAGTAATAAAAAGCCCCCTACACATAAGTGTCGGGGGCTTTTTTAAGTTAATTGTCCCGTCCTGAAATGT
>NZ_JBFRJF010000057.1:0-1237 GCF_041468745.1 Vibrio sp. 10N.286.52.F8 | reverse complement strand
AAGAAGTAGTCGGTATCTCGATACCCATACCCCATTCGCTTGATTAGCTTTATCTTGTTGTTTATCCCTTCTAGGGTGCAGGTGTTTAGCGGATAACTTGCCGATGCGATAATACCGTGAAGATAAGGACTCAGTTTTCGTGCGAACTCTTTCAATGGCTTAATTCCACTCTCTTGTACTTGTGCCCACCACGCCTCCCAGAGCCCTTTAGCATGTGCTTCTGATTCACAATACCAAAGCTCTTTGAGCTGTGCCCCGAGTATATAAGTGGTCATTAAGTCCTTATTGATATTCAATATTTCTGTAAGATAGCTGTCTTGCCGTGGATTTAAGTTGCCTCTATTTTTCAACAACACCCAGCGTGAGCGCTTGACCCATTGCCTCGCTTTTTTATCTTGCTTGAGTTTGTTGGCTTGGTCGACTCTGACTCTATCCATTACCTCACGACCGAACTTAGCAACAACATGGAATAAGTCGTAAACGATTTTTGCGTTCGGGCAGTGCGCTTGAACTTCAAGGTCAAAAGCCGTATTCATGTCCATCGCGACCGCTTCGATATTATTGCCATGCTTGCCTAACAGCTCGAAGAACGGTCGTATGTCCTTGCGGCTACGGCCTAACCCTATCCAAATGACTTGGTGAGTCTTAGCGTCAGCAATGACCGTGGCATACCGATGTCCTTTAAAGATAGCGAACTCATCCATGACGAGTTGCCTTAGCCCCTCCCATTTCACTGACGGTACCACTTGGCGAAGTCGGCGTTTATCTATCTCTTTAATGGTGTGCCAATGTACGCTTGTTAACTGGGAGATATGCTTAATGGGAAGAAGAGGCAGCAGTTGTTCTATATAACTTTTTAAGCGCTTCGTTATACGAGCATAAGGCTCTAACCAAGATAGAGACTCTGTTTTTATGCCGCAGTCACGACACTTGATTCTTCGTGTTTGAACGGAAAGTTCAACAGGAACACCGAGCAACATGGCCTCTTTTACATGACGCCATTGATACTCATGAATAGCCTCGGCCTCGAGACCACAAAGGCACTTAGCCTCAGAGTTAGGTTTAAGAGTCAGGGTAATAAGTGATGCTGTCTGGTGAGACTTTACTATTTGAAAGCCTTCCCAGAATGAAGATAGGAAAGTATGATTCGGCATGAAAACGGTAGTTTGTGTATGATTTTTGTTTGGCGACTAAACCATATCACTTACTACCGTTTTTGTTTTTAGTTCCCGCTAAT
>NZ_JBFRJF010000056.1:0-432 GCF_041468745.1 Vibrio sp. 10N.286.52.F8 | reverse complement strand
AATCAGCAGGTCAAATTAGCCAAGCTAAGCGCTTGAAAAAAGTTTTGAAAATAGTGGTTGACACTAAAACTTAAATCGCTAAAATGGCCGTCCGATTTGAGCGAAGCTCAAAAAGGAAAAGCTCTTTAACAATTTAAACCTATCAATCTGTGTGGGCACTCGTTGATGAATATCAAAAATTGATTCTTAGGAATCACATTGATTTCAATGAACTGAGTGACCAATCGATAATTTATTATCGGCACAGTCAATTCATTATCATTCTGTTGGAATGGTAATAGCTTTAGAATTACTTTTTGTAGTTTTGAAGTCAGTATTCGTTGAGTCACACCTATTAATTTAGGTAATCAAAACTTTAAATTGAAGAGTTTGATCATGGCTCAGATTGAACGCTGGCGGCAGGCCTAACACATGCAAGTCGAGCGGAAACGA
>NZ_JBFRJF010000055.1:0-3025 GCF_041468745.1 Vibrio sp. 10N.286.52.F8 | reverse complement strand
CGGTTCGCTTTTTTCTGCTTTCTTTTGATCCCTGCTTTGAAGCTGATTTCTTCCGTCAGCAGATTTAAAGCTATATGTCTTATAACTGCTAAATTCTCACCGGCTTGCTCTCGACGTATCCGACATTCATCTTCTTTAAAACCAACGTCTAATCGCCAGTGCATCTGATGGTGAGTAGACCGCAGGAACTCCCCCTGCAGCCTCTCGCAAAACGGTACGTGAACCTCTCAGTTCATACCGCTTCCATTAGGCAAACGATCCTCTCATTCCATGCCTCCAATGGGCAAACAACCACGGATTCTGCTTAGCTATCCTTTCCAAGAACAGCGTTGCTCGAGTCTTATGGCGACGAAGTTTTTTGTATTTGCGTCTCGCCCACCTAATCAGAGCTTTGTTGATGTGTCTAAACACTGGGTATAGCGACGACCGATAGTACTTACCATAGTACCCAATCCAGCCATTTATCATTGGATTTAACCAACCTGATATCTGTGCGATGTTGAGATCTGTTCGGCTTCGTACCTTCAGCGTTTTAATTCTCCGCCTCATCGCTTTCAAAGCAACCTTACTCACCGCTGGCGTGAAGCTTACAAACATACTGTTTCGCTTGGTATTCTTCACTAATCGACGCCTGAATGTATATCCAAGAAAGTCGAAGCTTGTGTGTTCATGGTTGCCTTTTCGGCTTCCGTCTTTGCAGTAAACTATTTTGGTCTTTTCTGGATGCAACTCTAGACCACACTCAGCAAAGCGCTCTCTCAGTACCTCTAGCAAGTGTTCGGCTTCTTCTTTGCTTTTGCAATGAACCAGCCCATCATCCGCATATCGACACCAAGGTATACCGCGGTAATGCTTGTGTAACCATTTATCGAAGACATAATGTAAAAAGAGATTGGCGAGAACAGGACTGATTACCCCTCCTTGAGGTGTTCCCATATCCCTTACTTTCAACTCTCCATCTGGCATTTTCATCGGTGCTGTTAACCAACGTTTGATATATAACCTTACCCACTTTTCTGTGCAGTGTTTATCGACTGCTTTCATCAGTAGGTCGTGCGGTATTTTATCAAACAATGCCCTAATATCGAACTCAAGGCACCAGTCATAGTCCCAACACCGTCTTCGAGTTACACCTATAGCATCTAGAGCCGATTTCTTTGGTCTGTATCCATACGAATCTGGCAAGAAGTGCGGTTCTACTTGGGGTTCAAATGTCAGTTTGACCACCATCTGTGCGATGCGGTCACTGACGGTTGGTATACCAAGTATCCTCTCGCCTCCGGCTTTCTTTGGAATGGCTACAGCCAGTACTGGCGGAGGGAAGTAGGTTCCCGATGCCAATCGGTTCCAAATTTTATAGAGATTTCCTTTTAAGTTCCTGTCAAATTCGGCCAGTGTTTCATTATCAACCCCTGCCGCGCCTGCATTTGCTTTCACCAACTTGTATGCGTTGACTACTTGCCATTTTGAAATGTTGAATTGTTTTGTCTTAACCTCTGCCTCCTCCTGACTTATTGTCAGTTGGGCAGAACTTAACGACGGCCTAACGCTACCCCTTCGCTCCACAACCATTACAGCTGTTTCCTCACTACTACAGATAGCTCCGTCCCAGTGCTGTGCATCGGTACTCTAATACTCGCCAATTCAGTGGCTTGTATGTCTTCCTTAGGCATCACAACGACTGGTTCCCGCAGTTCCCAAAAAGAGCCTGATATAGATTCACGCCCACTATACGCCGGACACCGTCTATGCAGCATTCGGAGTTTACTCATAGACTTATCCCAAGAGATAGAAACGCCCTTGGTTTTGATGTCAATCTCTGGATTACGACGCGTCCACATGGGTTCGGGTTAACTCGTCTCTCTATATCGTACCTGCCGAACTTTCGTTCGCACTTTGACTCCAACGCTCATGACCATAGCTCTTAACTACAGCCACTTGGAGTGGTTTGAAGCCAGCTTCCGACAGCAGACTTCGGTGGGCCTACCACCATCTCTTCCTGAGCTTATGCCTTAAGTCATAGCATCTCCTTATGCTGCTAACTTCAGTGCCTGCGGCACACTTTCAATGCTCCAATGTGCTCGCGTGCTCTCTAGTAAAGCTTTAGCCGTTAGTTTTGCTGAGCTTATGTAGTGCTTGATTTGCATTGTTTCTGCTGGCTTATCACCTTCTTGACGAATTGAAACGACCATACCAATTGTGGAGAGTTCAGCCCAATCAAACGCTATATAGCCTAAGAAATCTGTATTGTGAACAACCATACTCAAACGCGTTTCTGTACGACCATGCCCTTTCTCTTGAGTGACGTATTTATCACCTTCAAAACTATTAATCATACTAGAATTAAACACTTGGCTAATCGCTTGCTCCAATCGTTTTTGATTACCTTTTACCGCTAAGAGATAATCTGCATCTTGAGCGACTATCTTTTCAGCTATATCCTTCTGGCATCCCATAGCATCAATAGTCACTAAACAACCTCGCAAGGAAAGCATTTCAAGCAGTTCAGGGATCGCTTTTATTTCATTGCTTTTATCCGCAGTCTTCACTTGTCCTAGTACAACTTGGTTTGCTGCACTAAAGGCACTAACCATATGGATTGCACCACAACGCTTGTCTTTGTTGTATGTGCCTCTGAGAGTTTTGCCGTCGATAGCAATCACTTCACCCTCTGTCGTCTCATGACAGTCTTTCATCCACGCAGTAAAGCATCGTTGCAGTTGCTTGGCGGAAATAAGATTGATAACTCGGGCAATGGTATCGTGTACTGGTATGCCTTGTTTGAAATCACCATACTGCCTAAGCCATTCCAAGTTATCTTCACCAAAATCTTCAATATCCTCCCAACCTTCAGCACCAGCAATCACTGCTGCAATTGTTAAGAAGATAATGTCGGTTAGCGTGTGCTCTATTTTCCAAGCTTGGCGAGGGTCTCGAATAACTGAAATATGGTCCAAAAGGCTTAATCCATTCATTATGGCTAAATATCTGCTGTTAAAAAACAGTATATGATCACACCTAAATC
>NZ_JBFRJF010000054.1:0-29781 GCF_041468745.1 Vibrio sp. 10N.286.52.F8 | reverse complement strand
TGTCGCCTTTTTCGATGGCGTCTACAACCTGCAATTTAAAGCCTAGTGTGTAATCACGCTGAGTGCGCTTAACGTAGTGTTTATTTGGAATGGTCATCATTAGTCCTCAATGTGTAAACACATTTCAGGACGGGACATTCTTTAAACAGTAAAAAGCCAACGTTGATGCGTTGGCTTTTTTGATCGTGCTATATCTAAACCTGAAATTTGTTTACTGGAGGCCGAGTTGCTCTTTTAACGTCTTGAGATAGCGACGACTCACCGGGACTTCAAAGCCCGTCAGTGTGATGATCTCGGCTAATCCATTCTCTAGTAACTTGATCTCTTGGATCGATTTTATGTTGATCAAATATTGTCGATGGCAGCGGATCAAATCGGTCTTTTCTTCCAAGATCTTCAGGGTTAGTTGCGAGGTTGCTGTTTGTGATGAGCTACGAACATGCACGCCACTGATATCAGAATAGGCGCATTCAACCGTTTGGCTTGCCATGATCACAATGCGGTTATGACCAATACACGGAATCTGCTCTAAGTGGCAGGGAGCAATCGCAGAGATGTCTTGTGCTGGCGCTTTCTGATTCTGCTTGATGACCTTATTCAGACGGCAAACACTCTTGTTTAATCGACAAGGTTCGACGGGTTTGAGTAGGTAGTCAAAGGCATTGTCTTCAAAGGCTTGAATCGCATATTGATCGTAGGCGGTCACAAACACCACATAAGGCATGGTTTCCGGGTCAAGCATGCTCAGCAATTCAATCCCAGTAACCTGAGGCATTTGAATGTCCAAATACACCACGTCAGGCTTGAGAAGGTTGATTTGCTTTAGCCCTTCAATTGCATTACTCGCTTGGCCAATGACTTCCACTTCTCCTGTTTCAGTCAGCAGCTCAATCAACTCTTCGCGAGCAAAAAGCTCATCATCGACAACTAGTGCTTTTAACATCCTACAATCTTCATCTTGATTCTATCCCTGCTTGTTTCTATATATGTCTTCTAAATATGCTTACCGAGAAGCTATCACCCACGAAAAGACCGTTATTTTAGTATAGGTATGATAAAGCTCATTCGAGTAAATTGCTGTGGTTGAGATTCTATTTTTAGTGCTGAGTCTTGTCCAAAGAAATTAGTGAGTCGTTTATCAACAATCTCCATACCTAATCCGACATGATCTTGAGATGGTTTCTGATAGTTGCCTGCATTGTCTTCGACGATCAGTTTGAATCCACCTCCGAAAGGTTCGCTGTAGATCTTTACTGTGCCACCTTCCAACATATTAGATATCCCATGTTTGATGGCGTTTTCTACCAGCGGTTGCAGGGTAAAGCTCGGCAATTGAGATTCATATAACTGCGGGTCGATATCCCATTCCACTTCTAGTCGATCGGTAAAGCGTGCTTTCTCTATGGTCAGGTAAGCGTTGACGTGTGCCAGTTCGTCTTTGAGCTTCACGGTGTTGATGTTCTGCTTTAGGTTGCTTCTAAAGAAGTGAGACAGGTGTTGAATCAACTCTCGAGCTTTATCTGGGTCACGACGTGTTACTGCGCTGATAGTATTAAGCGCATTGAACAAGAAGTGCGGGTTCACTTGAGCGTGCAGCAGTTTGATTTCTGCTTGTGTCAGTAGCGTTTGCTGCTGCTGGTAGTTGCTAAATAGGATCTGGCTCGATAATAGTTGAGCGATACCTTCACCCATCGACATATTGATAGTTGAGAATAGTTTCAGCTTTGGCTCATAGAGCTTGATGGTGCCGACCACTTCGTTACCCGCGCGCAATGGAATAATCAACGCAGAACCCAATTTACAATCCTGCGACAAGGAGCATTGGTATGGGTTCTCTTTGCCATCAAGGTAGATGATGTCGTTCTGTTCCATCGAAGTGAGCGTGCTTTGCGATGAAATCGGGGTGTTCGGAATATGGTGTTCATCACCAATACCAACGAACGCGAGGATTTTCTCTCGGTCGGTAATCGCTACCGCCCCTACGTTGGTCTCTTCATAAACGATACGTACGATTTTTTGTGCGTTATCGGAATTGAACCCACCATGCAAAATACCCACCGAACGTTCGGCAATGGTCAGTGCGCGGCGTGAGAAGGTAGCCGAGTACTTTTCGAAGATGGTTTTTCTGTCTTGGATGATGCTCATGAACAGTGCTGCACCGACCGAGTTAGCGATGATCATTGGCGCCGCAATATCGGAGACCAGAGCATAGGATTGTTCGAAGGGTTTTGCGACTGCGAGCAGAATCAGCATCTGAATGATCTCTGCAAACAGGGTTACCGAGAAAACCACTAACGGATTAAACAGTTGGCTGGCTTTGTTCTTTCTCACGAGATAAACGTGTAACAGGCCGCCAATCAAGCCTTCTGCTGTGGTTGAAATCGCACAAGCCAAGTCTGTGAAGCCGCCTAATGAGTAACGGTGAATTCCACCAGTAAAGCCGACGGCAAAGCCAACGACAGGGCCGCCAAACAGACCTCCCATTACCGCACCCATCGCACGCGTGTTGGCGATGGCATCATTGATCTGCAGTCCGAAATAGGTACCCATAATGCAGAACAGGGAAAACAGAACGTAGCAGCTGATCTTATGGCTTAAGCGAGATGAGATGCTCAACAAAGGGAGAATCAGTGGGGTTTTACTCAGCATGTAAGCAATCACTAAGTAGACGCAGGTTTGTTGCAGCAGAGAGAGAATGAGTTCCATATTTTCACCTATTGAGACGCTTGTTAAGTGTAAAGCTCATTGCTTGGTAACGGTAGCTTTGCTTGTGTTTTCGTAGGTTATATTCGCTTCCCAGAGTCGAAAGCACTAACGCCTGAAAACACTAAAGCCCATCACAGTGGACGGGCTTTAGTCTTAGATTCCACGAATCACTGAGTGATTACGGGAGCAAGCGAAGTTGTGTTTGGCTGTTCTTTTGTCTCTTTCTCTGAAGATTGGTCTCTTGTTCCCAAGAGCCTTAAAGAACTAGGCTGTTTTGGTAACGCCTTTTGCTTCTTTCTCTTCTTCATCAGCTAGGTCGATATCGCCTTTGCCTTTTGAAATTTTAATAACGTAAGCCGCAACACCTAGCGCACTCACCACACCAATGATGGTTGAGATTTGCATTGGTAGACCGAAGCCCAGTTGGCTGTTGTTCAGGATGAATGTGATACACACAGACGTCATGAAGATAGCTGGAACTGTTGTTACCCAGTGCAGTTTGTTGTGGCGAAGTAGGTAAGCTGAAGCTGTCCACAGCATCATTACGGCTGTTGATTGGTTAGCAAAACCGAAGTAGCGCCAGATGATACCGAAATCAACTTGAGTCAGGATGCCACCGATAACGAACAGTGGTAACGCCATTAGTAGACGGTTACGCAGTGTTTTCTGTTCCATGTTGAAGTATTCAGCAAGGATAAGACGGCTTGAACGGAACGCTGTGTCACCAGAAGTGATTGGTAGGATAACCACGCCAAGGAAAGCAAGGATACCGCCAAATACACCCAGTAGACCAAATGAAGCGCTGTATACCACGTTACCTGGGCCGCCGTTTGCAATTGCGTCAGACAGAGACTCAACCGAACCGAAGAAAGACAGAGCAAGTGCACACCAGATTAGAGCGATGATGCCTTCACCAATCATTGCGCCGTAGAATACGAAGCGACCGTTCTTCTCGTTTTCCATACAACGCGCCATCAGAGGAGACTGAGTGGCGTGGAAGCCAGAGATAGCACCACATGCGATAGTGATGAAGAGAGCAGGCCAAAGTGGTAGGTCATTCGGGTTCATGTTGGTGAACATGTCGCTGATCTCAAAGCCCCCCATGATTTGGTGTTCGTCAGATAGACCAATCGCAGTGATTAGGCCAACAGACATAAAGATAAGCAGTGCACCGAACAGTGGGTAGAAGCGACCAATGATTTTATCGACAGGGACAATCGTTGCGATGATGTAGTAAGCAAAGATGATAACAACCATCGTAGTTGCAGACATCGCGAAATCAGTTTGGTCGTTCACTAGGTTAGTGATCATACCTGCTGGAGCAGATACGAATACCACACCAACAAGAAGCAGTAGAACAATGGCAAAGATGTTCATAAAGTGTTTTGCGCCATTGCCTAGGTAACGTCCAGTGATGGTTGGAACCGAAGCTCCGCCATTACGGATAGATAACATACCTGAGAAGTAGTCGTGTACTGCACCTGCGAAGATACAACCTAGAACGATCCAAAGCATTGCTGCTGGACCATAAAGGGCACCCATGATAGGGCCGAAGATTGGACCTACACCTGCGATGTTAAGCAGCTGAACTAGGTAAACCTTTGGTGTCGACATTGGAACGTAGTCCACGCCATCTTGCTTAGTGTGAGCAGGTGTTTGGCGTTTTTCATTGATACCGAAAATCTTCTCGATAAAGGTACCGTAAATAAAGTAGCCACCAATGAGTGCTGCGACACAGGTAAGAAACCACATCATAATTTGTTATCCCTGAATGTATTAATTAAGTCAGGGTGTATATTAAAGGAGTCGATGAGAAGAAACTTCCGCTACGAGAGTGAGTGGTCGAATAGCCAATTTAGCGGTGTTATAACTGATTTAGTGGTTTGTTCACTGTGCTGAGTGGCCGATATTTCTATCGAGAGGCCTATTAGCTCTATAGAGAGGTTGTTTGAGTTGGCTTAACGGCGACTATTGATTCTGAGTGGTCGGAATGAACCTAAAGTGGCGAACATTAGACAATAAGTGGACATCGATAGGCGTTCAGCGGAGAATCACCACAAAGGCAGCGCTTCGTCAGAAAGTGGTGAAGTAACAATATAAAGGATTGAAATGAAAAAAATAATCGTACTATTCGCCGTGGCATTTAGCCTTGCAGGATGCAGCGCCAATGTTCAAGATTTAGCAGCTGAAGGCAATTGGCAAGAGATTGGCTATCGTGATGGTATCAAAGGCCACACTCAGCGTTCGTATTCAGAGATGACTGAGCTTGGCGCAGTCGATCAAGCGAGTTACACAGAAGGTTATCACCTAGGTGTGACTGAATATTGTAATCCGAACCATGCTTATCAGATTGGTTTATCTGGTCAGGTGTATGAAGGCGTGTGTTCTGGTACGGAAGACGCTCAACGTTTCCGTATGGAATGGCAACGCGGCTGGGACGAGTTCTCAAACGACTATTAAGCCCAAGCAAGCTAGCCATAAAAAATTAAAACTAAAAAAAGACCAGTACCGCGTGTGTGCTGGTCTTTTTGTATGTCGTTGAAGTAGCTGTCTAAATGAGAAGCTACAAGCCAAATTAAGATTACTGATTATTCTCGACGGCTTTTCTCAAGAAGCCATTTTGCTTATCAAGCTGAGCCTTGGCTAACTCTAAATCTAGCCCTGTTAGAATCATCAAAATAGATAACTTCACATCGTAATCAGTCGCTTTAAGTGTCGACACCGCCAGTGCTTTATCGCACTCCGTTGCTTGGATAACGATACGAGCGGCGCGGGCAACCAACTTTTCATTGGTCGCTTTTACGTCGACCATAAGGTTTTGGTAGCTCTTACCAATGCGAATCATGCTGGCAGTGGTCAGCATATTAAGCACCAGCTTTTGTGCTGTACCTGATTTGAGTCGTGTTGAACCAGTCAATGCTTCTGGGCCAACCACCGGGCTAATTGCGATTTGAGCGATTTCAGCAATTGGAGAGTCAGGGTTACAAGATAATGCAACCGTTACTGCGCCAAGCTGATTGGCATAGTTGAGTGCACCAATCACGTAAGGTGTGCGACCGCTCGCAGCAATACCTACCACGACATCATTTTCTGAAAACTGAATCGCTTTCAGATCTTCAATGCCGAGAGTTAGCGAGTCTTCTGCACCTTCTTTGGCTTTTAAAATCGCCTCTGGTCCGCCTGCAATTAAGCCGATAACCATTTTGTCCGAAACACCGAAAGTCGGTGGGCATTCTGAGGCGTCTAACACACCTAATCGACCACTGGTGCCTGCGCCCATATAAATCAGTCGACCACCGTTTTGAAAGACATGAGCAATTTTATCGACCGCTTTCGCGATCTGTGGCAGTTCCGCTTCAATCGCCAGCGGGACTTGCTTGTCTTGTTGGTTAATCTTTTCAACCACTTCGAGAGAGGTGAGCAGATCAATATCCATAGTGTCAGGGTTTCTCCCCTCCGAAACGAGGTGCGAGAGCGCTGATATGAGAGCGTCGTTACTCATAATGATCCTTAAATGGTGATTCTAAAATGATGGTTCTAAAGTTGTTTAGTCAGCACGATAGAGAACGCCTAGAGAGGCCGCTCTGCTTGCGCCAGTCACTTCTGGTAAATTGCTTGGCAGTTGATGAATATGACGTTGAGCAAGCCACGCAAAAGCCATCGCTTCCATGTAATCGGCGTCCACGCCTTTACTGGTGGTTGAGTCAACCTCCCAACTTGGAAGCAATTCAGACAGTCTCTTCATCAACAATGGGTTTCTTGTACCACCGCCACACACATACAGTGCAGGCTGGTTACCCAAGCGATAAGTCTCCACTTCATTGGCTATCGTCAATGCGGTGTATTCACAAAGCGTGCGCTGAACATCTTCTACTGCAAGATCTTTAAATTCTGTTAATTGTTGCTCTAGCCAAGGTAGGTTGAATAGTTCTCTACCAGTACTTTTCGGTGGCATTTGAGATAGATAAGACTCATTTAACAACTGTTCGAGTAAAGCTTGATTGAGTTGACCTTTAAGCGCAAATTGCGCATCACGGTCAAACTTCTCACCCGTGTGTTTATCAACCCAAGCGTCCATCAACATATTGCCCGGACCTGTATCATAACCAAGCGTTGGCTGATTAGGGCGCAGCACTGAAATATTCGAGATACCACCAATATTCAACACCACAACCGAGCTGTCTTGCGGGTGGAAAATCGTATGGTGGAAGGCGGGGACTAATGGCGCACCTTGTCCGCCTAATGCCATGTCTTTACGCCTGAAATCGGCAACCGTTTGAATCTGTGTTTTAGCGGCAATGATGTTGGCATCACCCAACTGCATGGTAAATGGAGATTCGCCGCTTGGCTGGTGGAATACCGTTTGACCATGATTACCAATCGCAGTCACAGAAGATGCAGGTGTACCTGACTTTTCGAGAAGTTGCAAAACCGCATCGCCAAACAGATGGCCAAGCTGGTGGTCGAGTTCTCCAATGGCAATTAAATCGGTTTTCTGACCAATACAAACTTCAAGCAGACGCACTTTGAGGTCGTCAGGCATTGGGAACTCATCATGAGCAAGCAATGTGATGCGCGTATCTTCAATCGACACTAAGGCAGTATCAACACCGTCCATACTCGTCCCTGACATCACACCGATATACAGTTCTTTATGATCCATTTCTAAGCTCTTGCACTGCATTCTTAAAGTCTTCCACAGATTGGTTTAAAAACATTGTAAAGCAAATTTAAAGAGAATAATCTCGGGAAGTTTATGAAATTAGGTTTAATAAGGGATAAATATGGGACCGTTGTGGGTTGATGTTGCAGGCTACGAGCTGACAGCTGAAGACAGAGAAATTTTAGATCACCCAACTGTTGGTGGTCTCATCTTATTTGCTCGAAACTACCACGATAGCAAACAGTTATCGGCGTTAAACAAAGAAATTCGTAAGGTAGCGAAACGTCCTATTTTGATTGGTGTTGACCAAGAAGGTGGTCGAGTTCAGCGTTTTCGTGACGGCTTTTCAATTATTCCTGCTGCTCAAGAATTCGCGACTAAGAATAATGGCGAACAGTTAGCAGAACAAGCGGGTTGGTTGATGGCGGCAGAATTGATTGCCCATGATATCGATCTGAGCTTTGCGCCAGTATTAGACAAAGGCCACGAGTGTAAAGCGATTGGTAGCCGAGCGTTTGGTGAAGATATTGATACCATTGTTCGTCATAGCAGCGCTTTCATCAAAGGCATGAAGTCGGTTGGCATGGCGACGACAGGCAAGCACTTCCCTGGACATGGTGGCGTGATTGCTGACTCACACTTAGAGACGCCATATGACCCTAGAGACGACATCTTCGAAACCGATATGGCAATCTTCAAGGCGCAAATTGAAGCTGGAATATTGGATGCCATGATGCCAGCTCACGTGGTTTTCTCTCACTATGATGATCAACCTGCGAGTGGTTCACAGTATTGGCTACAGAAAGTATTGAAGCAGCAGCTTGGGTTTAAAGGCTTGGTATTCTCTGACGATTTAACGATGGAAGGCGCTGCCATTATGGGCGGACCAGCCGACAGAGCGAAAGCGGCCTTGAATGCAGGTTGTGACATGGTGTTGATGTGTAATAAACGAGATGCACAAATTGAAGCTCTGGATCACTTAGCGATTCAAAAGGTGCCTTTAGCCAACTCATTGCTTAAAAAACACAGCTTTGATTTGTCGACACTTCACTCGGATGCTAGGTGGAAAGAGACCTCAGAGACGATTAAGCGAATGCTAGGCAGTGAGTGATAAATAAACACATAATAATTTTAGATAAGGCGATATGATAAATATCGCCTTTTTTGTATGTGTGATCCGTGGTTTAAACCTATTTATCTCTTAGAGTGAGTTAAATTTAATGTGTAAAATAAAATTTACAGCAAATGTTTTTTATTGTTTACACTTGCAATCGCTTTTTTAGCTGTTATTGTGTTTTTAAAGATTGTTAACCCAAATGGAAATGTTGGGTGTAAAAATAAATATACAGGTTGAGTTATGCAGAAAAGTGAATTAAGCAATGTCAATATCATCGACGAACAGGTACTGATTACTCCTGAGGAGTTAAAAGCAAAACTGCCTTTGAGTGATAATGCTCGTCGTTTCATTCAAGAGTCTCGTCAAACTATCGCAAACATCATTCATAAGAAAGATCATCGCATGCTTGTTGTATGTGGCCCATGTTCTATCCATGACATTGAAGCTGCGAAAGAGTACGCGAAACGCCTTAAAGCCTTATCTGAGCAACTTAGCGATCAACTGTATATTGTTATGCGTGTTTACTTTGAGAAACCTCGTACCACTGTAGGTTGGAAAGGTTTGATCAATGACCCGCATCTAGACGGCACTTTCGATATTGAGCATGGTCTGCATGTGGGTCGTGAGCTACTTGTTGAACTCGCTGAGATGGAAATTCCATTGGCGACTGAAGCATTAGATCCAATCAGCCCGCAATACCTAGCAGATACCTTCAGCTGGGCGGCAATTGGCGCACGTACGACTGAATCTCAAACTCACCGTGAGATGGCAAGTGGTCTTTCAATGCCAATCGGTTTTAAAAACGGTACCGATGGCAACCTAGGCACTGCAATCAATGCAATGCAGGCGGCTTCTTCTAGCCACCGTTTCATGGGTATCAGCCGCGAAGGTCAAGTTGCACTACTAACAACGCAAGGTAACCCAAATGGTCACGTGATTTTACGTGGCGGTAAGCAGACGAACTACGATTCAGTATCGGTACACGAATGTGAGCAAGAGCTAGGTAAATCTGGCTTAGAGGCCGCGCTAATGGTCGACTGTAGCCACGCGAACTCTCGTAAAGATTTCCGTCGCCAACCTTTAGTTGCAGAAGATGTGATTCACCAAATTCGTGAAGGCAACAAGTCGATTATCGGCCTGATGATTGAAAGCCATATTAACGAAGGAAATCAATCTTCGGATATACCTCTCAATGAGATGAAATACGGCGTTTCTATTACCGACGCGTGTATCAATTGGGATTCAACTGAGGCACTATTGAAACATGCACATACGGAATTAGTCCCGTTCTTAGAGAACCGCTTGAAAGGTTAGTCAGAGTTTAAATTTAAGTGCCTCATCTAATGGGGCATTTTAAGATCTGTTGCTAGCGAACCTACGTGATTGTGGGATGATAGATTGGCACGGGCTTATAGATTAGTAAGGAATAAAATGGCCGTTGAACTGAACGAATTACGCGACCAAATCGATGCTGTCGATAAACAAATGTTGGATTTACTGGCTCAACGCCTTGCTCTAGTAGAGAAAGTAGGCGAAGTAAAAAGTGAACATGGTTTACCTATTTATGTACCAGAACGTGAAGCTGCGATGCTGGCATCTCGTCGTCAAGAAGCCGAGAAAATAGGGGTTCCACCACAGTTAATCGAAGATATTTTGCGTCGTACTATGCGTGAGTCTTATGCCAGTGAGAAAGATTCTGGCTTTAAGTGTCTTAACCCAGAGTTACGTTCAGTGGTGATCGTTGGTGGTAATGGTCAACTTGGTGGCTTGTTTGGTCGTATGTTCAAACTGTCTGGCTACGAAGTGAAAGTCCTTGGCAGCCAAGATTGGGATACAGCCGATGAAATCTTGGATAATGCAGGACTTGTGGTTGTGACTGTTCCAATTCACTTAACTGAAGGTGTGATTGCGAAGCTAGGTCATCTACCAAGTGATTGTATTCTATGTGATTTGACGTCAATTAAATCTAAACCGCTGCAAGCAATGATGAACATGCACCAAGGCCCAGTGGTTGGATTGCACCCAATGTTTGGTCCTGATGTTCCAAGCCTTGCTAAGCAGGTGATTGTTTACAGTGATGGTCGTGGTTCTGAGAGCTACCAATGGCTACTGAATCAATTTGGTATTTGGGGCGCGAGCCTTTGCCAGATGGATGCAGCTGAACACGATCACGGCATGACCTTGATTCAAGCACTTCGTCACTTCACCTCTTTTGCTTACGGCTTACACCTGAGTAAAGAGAACCCGAATATTGATCAGCTTCTGAAGCTAAGCTCACCAATCTACCGACTTGAGATTGCGATGGTTGGTCGTCTATTTGCTCAAGACCCGAACTTGTACGGTGATATCATTCTGTCTTCGGATGAGAATATAGAGATGATTCGACGCTTCCATAGCTGTTTCGGAGAAGCGTTAGAAATCCTAGATGGCAAAGATAAGGCTAAGTTTGTTGAGAGCTTCAACCAAGTGAGTGATTGGTTTGGTGACTACTCACAACAATTCTTGCAAGAGAGCCAAAGTCTTCTAAAACAAGCACATGACTCGATTCATCGTGGTTAATACTGATTTGAAATCATAAAAAAGAGCGACCATCTGGTCGCTCTTTTTGTTTGTGCTGAACGCTATGAAAGCATTTGGCCTAGAGTAGGCTAAAAGCAATTAGATCATCATAGGCTAAACCAACAGGTCTTATCTATTAACAACTAGTTAGCCAGTAATAACTAGTTAGTCGTGATAGGTTTTTTGCTCTCTTCACTCGATACGGTGTCGATGGTCGAGCTAATGTAAGGCACGTTAGTCAGGTTGATCTGCAAGCGAACCACATTATCAATCAGTTGAACCAGTGGGCCCCACTTAACCTTTTTCTCTTTCTCGAACACGTAGTTGAAGTTTTCCGGTGTCCAATCCATCAAGTATTGAGGGTTCAGTGAACGACCAAGGAAGCGTACTTCATAATGCAAGTGTGGGCCGGTTGAGTTACCTGAATTACCACAGCTCGCGATGACATCGCCTTTACTCACAAACTGACCGCTACGTACCTTGAACTTCTGTAGGTGCGCATAAGAACTCATGAAACCAAACGAGTGACGCATAGTAATAAAGTTGCCGAAGCCTTTTTTACTTGGGCGTACCGTTTCAATGACTCCATCTGCGGGCGCGACAATATCTTCACCACGCTTACACGTTAAATCGATACCAGTATGTACATGGCGTTTCCCTGAAATAGGGTTAGTGCGGCTACCATAAGAAGAAGAGATACGTTGATAAGCCATCGGACTGTCGTTTGGAATCAAGCGAAACATTGTGGCTCTTACTGCTGAATCGACTGCAGCCGCATCAATGCGATCTTCTAAAGAAATATCATCGGTAAGCAGATCTTCATCAGCAAGACCCAGTACAGATTCCACATCGAATACACGCTTACCAAGTAGCTGAATCGTGCCTTCTTTCTCGGTCAGTGTTTGCGATAGCGAATGGTTGGTTTCTACTTGCTCAGCATAAAGAAACTCAGTTTGTTCTTTTTCAACAATCAGCGTTTCAATCAACTGTTGGGCATCACCCGCTTGTAGCGCGAGTTCTTGTTTACTCTCGAAGTGCATGTACGCCGCTCCGCCAATTAATAGCGGTACTGAAAAAATGGCAGTAGTGCAAATGAGCACAGCCTTACGGCCGAAGTAAAACGTCTGTTCCCCCTGACTAGAGGGAATAGTAATGGATAGTTTTTTAGACATGGTTCTGTATTAACTAAATGCTTCTAATAGAAAAAGGGTAATGGAGATGTCACTCACTACCTAAATCGGTAAGGTGTTCAATCTCTCTATAAAGCAGGTCATCGTCGCCAACATTAAGCCCAACAAGTCGCTTAAGATGGCTGATACTATCAATATCTAAATGCTCTATGCGTAAACGCATTGAGGTATTGATGGTAGAGACTATGGTTGCTTCTAATTGAATATTGATATCACTGTTTTCGAGTTTAAAGCTCACTTGAACAGAGACATCATGGCTAAGTTGTTTTGATTCATTGCATTGAATGAGTAAACCATGGAGTGATAAGTCTTGCACTGAGCCTGATACCTTTACTTGTCCTTGTGAGATCTCAGTCGGGACTTGATAAATAACTCGTGAAAATTGACGTCTTTCAACCATAAGTAATCTCTCTATATCGATGCATTACACGTAAGCCAGATATATCAAAGGCCGCTATTATCGCGGCCTTTGTTCAAAATACAAGCTTATTTACTTAGCTATACGCTTGTACTTGATACGGTGCGGTTCTGCCGCTTGTGCGCCTAGAGTCTGCTTAAGCCACTCAGTGTACTCAGTATAGTTACCTTCGTAGAAGTTAACTTGACCTTCATCACGGTAGTCTAAGATATGGGTCGCAATACGGTCAAGGAACCAACGGTCATGCGAGATAACCATTGCACAGCCAGGGAATTCAAGCAGTGCTTCTTCAAGAGCACGTAGCGTTTCAACGTCAAGGTCGTTGGTAGGCTCATCGAGTAGCAGTACGTTACCGCCCGTTTTTAGCAGTTTCGCTAAGTGAACACGGTTACGTTCACCACCAGAAAGCTCACCGATGATCTTCTGTTGGTCGTTGCCTTTAAAGTTGAAACGAGAACAGTAAGCACGCGCAGGGATTTCGAAGTTGTTGATCTTAATGATATCAGCGCCTTCAGAGATCTCTTGGAATACTGTCTTCGTGTCGTCCATGCTGTCACGGAACTGATCAACAGAAGCAAGCTTAACGGTTTCGCCTAGTTCAACTGTACCTGAATCTGGCTGTTCTGCGCCGCTTAGCATCTTGAATAGTGTTGATTTACCTGCACCGTTGGCACCAACGATACCGACGATTGCGCCCTTAGGCATGCTGAACGATAGGTCGTCGATAAGAACGCGATCACCAAACGACTTAGTCAGGTTGTTCACTTCAAGAACTTTGTCACCTAGACGCTCACCTGGCGGGATGAACAGTTCGTTAGTTTCGTTACGCTTCTGGTATTGGCCAGTTGTCAGTTCTTCAAAACGAGCCATACGAGCTTTAGACTTAGCTTGACGGCCTTTAGGGTTTTGACGAACCCATTCAAGTTCTTTCTCGATTGTCTTTTGACGTGCGCTTTCGCCCGCTTTTTCTTGCTTAAGACGCTCGTCTTTTTGCTCTAGCCAAGACGTGTAGTTACCTTCCCATGGGATACCTTCACCACGGTCAAGTTCTAGAATCCAGCCAGCTGCGTTGTCTAGGAAGTAACGGTCGTGGGTAATTGCCACAACAGTACCGCTGTAATCGACTAGGAAGTGCTCAAGCCAGGCTACTGATTCTGCATCCAAGTGGTTGGTTGGTTCATCAAGAAGCAGCATGTCTGGCTTTTCAAGAAGTAGACGACAGATAGCAACACGACGACGCTCACCACCTGATAGGAATTCAATTTTCGCATCCCACTCAGGAAGACGAAGTGCATCAGCAGCACGCTCTAGAGCAGTCTCTAAGTTGTGACCGTCTTTTGCTTGAATCAGTGCTTCTAGTTCGCCTTGCTCTTTAGCAAGTGCATCGAAATCTGCATCTGGTTCTGCGTACGCTGCGTAAACCGCATCAATACGCTTAAGTGCGTCAGCAACGTCAGAAACCGCTTCTTCTACGATTTCACGAACCGTTTTTGATTCGTCTAGTACAGGTTCTTGCGGTAGGTAACCTACTTTAAGACCTTGTTGTGCACGTGCTTCACCATCAATATCAGTATCAATACCAGCCATGATACGTAGTAGGGTAGATTTACCTGAACCATTTAGACCCAAAACACCGATTTTAGCGCCAGGAAAAAAGCTAAGAGAAATGTCTTTAAGAATTTGACGCTTAGGTGGAACAGTTTTGCTCACCCGAGACATGGTATATACGTATTCAGCCATTGCCGATCGATCCTAATTATTGTTCAAAATTGTCTGCTATTTTATACCAATATCCTCAAAGATGTTACTCCTAGGACAGAAAAGCCACTCTTGAACCAATCCTTACCTATTATTGTCACATTGGTCATTAAAACTATATTTAATGGGCTTCTGAGGCGAAGTGTTAAATATTAATAATATTTACACTCAAATCCTTTACATTTGATGTGATGTCGGGCGTAAATAGACTTCACGTATTCATACACGCACTAAGGAAAGAGCGAATGTTTTTCCGCATTGGTAATACGAAAATTGCTGTGGCTGCATCGGCAATTTTGTCTTCGGTTTCACTGGCTCCGGTCGCTATGGCTAGCAATGCATCCGAGCTTGAAATGCAGCGTGACGTTTATGACAAAGCGCAAGAGGTTTTAGACAGCCGTGATCTAAAAGCTTACTCCGCGCTGCGTAACAAAATTCAAACATACCCTTTAACACCTTACACCGATTATCGGGCCTTTCTGATTGGCTTAGGTGATCGCACACCTGCTGAGGTCGATGCTTTCATTGAAGAGAACAAGGCATTGCCTTTCTCCAATCGAATGCGCGCACCTTATTTGGACTCATTGGCTTCTCAAAAACAGTGGAAGACGATCCTTGAGTTTCAAACCAAAGAGCCTGTCGGTGAAAAATACCAATGTATTTATTATCGAGCGCATTACGAGCAAGGTAACCAAGAGCTTGCCTTTAAAGGAGCTAAACAACTTTGGTTGAGTGGTAGTGGTGTTGATGACGCTTGTGACCCTTTATTTAAAAGCTGGGATCAAGCTGGGCTAAGAACTGATGAGCTGATTCTGGATAGAATGCTGCTAGCGTTCGAGGGCCGTAACGGTAAGTTAATGAGCTATCTGATTAAGCAATTGGATCATGATGAGTCAATTGCTCAAGCGAAGCAGATGAAGGCGTTGTACAACAAGCCTGAAAATGTACTCGCGTTTGCTAAAAAACATCCAGCGAATGAATTCTACCAAGCTCAAACCGAGTTTGCTTTCGAGAAGCTAGCAAGGAAATCATCAAGCAGTGCTCAAAAGGTGTTTGATGATGTCATCAAGGCTCAGAAGTTTTCGAAAGAGAAATCTCAAGAGCTCGCTGATTACCTAACGTTTCGTCTGATCAACACCGACTCTGAAGAGTTAATGGTGTGGCGCGACAAAATGCTCGCGAGTTCATCAAAGCAAGTTCTGCTGGAACGACGTGCTCGCTTAGCAATTCAACATGCCGATTGGACGGGTTTGAAAGAGTGGATAGCGCGCTTGGATGATAAACATCAGGCTTCGCTTCGTTGGCAATATTGGCAGGGCAGAGCTGAAATCGCGACGGGCGATACTGACAAAGGCAATAAGCGACTGTCAGATATCTTGGGTCAGCGTAATTTCTACAGTGTGGCTGCGGCTAAGCAGTTAGGTAAGCCAGTTCAATATCCAACATCGACACTTAAATACAATGCTGAAACAGTGAAGCCATTCGACACCTCTTTGGTGCGTATTGGTGAACTGATTGACCGAGACAAAATTGCGGCAGCGAAAAGTGAATGGCGCTGGTTACTGACCAATGCAGATAAAGAGCAAAAAGAGATGCTTGCCGCTTACGCTGCGACACAGCGTTGGAATCACTTTACCGTAACAGCGAGTATCTCTGCGAAGATGTGGGATAACATTGCGCTGCGCTTCCCTGTTGCTCATAAGTGGTGGTTTAACTTCTACGCTGAAAAGCACGATCTCGATCCAATCACTTTGATGTCTTTAGCAAGACAAGAGAGTGCGATGGATTCAGAAGCTCGCTCTCCAGTTGGCGCGCGTGGCATTATGCAAATTATGCCCAAGACGGCGCAATACACAGCGAACAAACATAAGATTAAGTATCAGGGCAGCGATGATCTTTATGATGTCGGCAAAAACATTGAGATTGGCAGTCACTACTTAGATGGTTTACTCGCTCAATATGATGACAACCGTATCTTTGCGTTTGCGGCTTATAATGCTGGACCTAGCCGTGTGAAACAGTGGCGTTCACGCAGCGATGAAAAGCTCGATGCCTTTGCATTTATCGAAATGATCCCATTCAAAGAGACACGTGGCTACGTTCAGAATATCTTGATGTTTGAGACCTACTATCGAGATATCTTGGGTGAGAAAGGGACGTTTTTAGCGCCCCATGAGGCAAAAACGAAATACTAAGCCTTCGGCATTTGGCCCGAAACTGAGTAAGAATAAAGGCAGTGAGTGCGAACCATTTCCACTTACTGCCTTTTTACATTGGATCGCATCAAGTGTTTCGGTATAAAGTGTTAAACGCTTTCAATCGTTAAGCGACTCTTTAAAGTCAGAATTTAAAAGTAAGTGTAGAGATATGGCATCACAACCTGAATATGATAATTGGCAACAACTGATGGACTTGGTAAAGACGGCTGTCGAAAAAGATCAGCACGAGCTGTTGTTGACTATGATGATGACACCAGACGAGCGAGATGCTCTGGTTGCTCGAATTAATATCTTCTGTGAGCTGATGAAAGGCGATATGTCTCAACGACAGGTGAGTCAAATGCTGGGCGTAGGCGTAGCGACGATAACCAGAGGCTCAAATGAGCTAAAGGCCAAATCTGAGCAAGAGAAAGTCGTGATCGCCGACCTATTGCTAAAGTAATAATGGAATTAAGCTATCACGCGATAGTATGAATACGAATTCGATAAAAAACGCTAACTGGATGTTAGCGTTTTTTGTTTCTGAAGATTGTTCTTGGAATCTTTTGAAGTTTAAGGAAGCCTCAAATACTAAATAGGAAAGTGTTCAGGATTCACAAATGGGATCAGAGCCAAAATTAAAGCTTGATGATAGACCGAACTGCGTGACAATTGGTTATGTGTCAGTAGGCCAATGGCACCACCTTTCTGTTTGATATTGTCGGTACCAAACACTTCATCCATCACATCCCCTAACTCGTTTGCATGCTCTAGTTTCTCAAGCACGGCTGGTGGCAGCATCAGACTTGCTGAACGAGACTCGCCACGTTGGCCATTCGTTTCGATCACCATCCAGGCAAAGGTGACGTTTGTTTCTATTCCCGCTTCTAGACCAACATAGAAGTCTGCATCAGGCTGAGCTTGAGTTGCGTTGTGAACTCGATTCACGGCACCTTGATAGGTTTCATCATTGCTCATCGGTTGATCGGCGACACCACTAGGGACGCTGATGCCTTGGAAATCAAATTCAGTATCAGGAAAAGCAGATAAGAACGCACTTTTAACGGCGTTGATTTTAGCTGGGTTCAGCGATGCGATGATTACAGATTTCATGTGTCGGATTCTTTTTGTTGTCGATTAGATTGAGTTGATGTTGTCGGTACCAGTCACTCAATTCTTCTAGTGGCATGGGTTTACCAAAGTAATAGCCTTGCAGCATATCGCACTGTGCATCCTGTAACCACTGGTGCATGCCTTGAGTTTCAATCCCTTCGGCGGTGACCTTTTTCCCTTGAGCATGACACAACCCGATAACCGGTTTTACGATGTTCTGGTTATTGGTCTCAATCAAGGTATCCAAAAACGCTTTATCCAATTTAATTTTCTGAGTTGGATACTGCACCAGTTGAGTGATAGAGGTGTAACCGGAACCAAAATCATCAATCGCAAGTCGATAGCCCATGCATGCCAGTTCGTTCAGCAATGGAAAACCTTCTGAATTTGAGTAAAAGGTTTCAGTGATTTCAAAATCGATTAGGCTTGGTGGAATTCGATTTAACTCCGCGTGTTCTTTAATGAAACCCGCAAGATGAGTGGTTTCAATGCCAGCAGAAGATAGGTTGATCGACAATTGAATTGAGTGATCAAATTGAGCCTGAAGTCGATGGAATGAAGCAAACGCATTCTGTATTACCCAGCGGTCAACATGTTCAAACAGCCCGGTTTGTTCGGCTATTGGAATGAACTCATCTGGTGGAACCAAACCAAGTTGCTTTGAATTCCAACGCAATAACACCTCAACGCCAATAACATCAGTCCCGGTGGAATCCATGTAGGGCATGTAAACGAGCCTGAATTCATCATCAAAATTCTTACCTCTAAGCGCACGTTCAATATCTGCTTGGCGCTGAATGGCTTTGTCTAAATCCCGTGAATAGTCAGCAAATTGGTTTTTACCGGCACGCTTGGCTTGGTACATCGCGGTGTCCGCGTTGGACAGAAGCTTCTCGATTGAGTTGCCATCATTAGGGTAGGTCGCAATACCAATACTGACCGTGATCGGAAAGCTGCCTGATTCGGTGACAAAGCCTTTTTGCAGTGGAGTGAGCAAATCGTTCGAGAATCGATGCGCGACATTTCCTCGGTGACTAGGAGCGTTAATGTAGACAACGAACTCGTCTCCAGAAAGTCGGGCTGGCATACAATGAGCGTCGAATTCCTCTTTATAATGACGACAAATATCTGAAATACGCTGAGCAAAAGAAACCAGAATCGAGTCGCCGATTTGATGTCCGTATTTGTCGTTCACAAACTTGAAGTTGTCCAAGTCAAAATAGAGAACCCAGGTTTCGGTATTCGAACTCGGTTTTGGCAACGATTGCTGAACGAAGGTTTGAAACTGATGCCTATTGGCTATTTGGGTTAACTGATCATTTTCGGCCAAGAGCTTGGTCTGTTGGTAGGTGTTATCTAACTCTTGGTACATGTCATAAAAACGCTGTGATAGGCGGCCAAGCTCATCACGAGTGCCCAAGCGTTCGATGTTCTTACGTTGTTTTTTTTCGACTTGCTGTAGCTGTCGATCGAGCCGCGTTATTGGAGTAATCACAGTGCGAGACAGAAGCATGAGTAGAAGAGCGACAGTCACAAACGCAGACAGGGCAAACGACAAACTCAGCTTGTTCCAAATTGAATCGAGCTTGTTTTCTAATAGGAATTGCGCCGGATCGACCGTGGCGTACAGTTCTGGAGCAAGCTTGACTGAGTGGGTGACATCATTTTCCAAAGAAACCGCTATGGATGTGAAGAATAAACTGGTTTGGTAGTCGAACTCTATCTGTTTTCTCAGCGCATTAAATTTGTCGAGAGAGACAGAGACAACAACAAAGAACACATCGTCGGGTTGATTGTTAACGGTTGGGAAAATCGCTTTTCTATCTACCTTGTCATAGTGAACCAACATCCCTTCGCCTTGGGAGTTTTGAATATAGTTGGTACTCGATGTTGCTAAGGTGTCTTGATAGTGCAGGTCAACATACTCCAATATCTTACTGTCAATCTGAGTGCGTGAGTCATTGCTATTATCCGCGTAATAACGCAGTTTTCGATCACCATTAAGAAGCGCTAAACCTGTATAGCTTTCATCGTCATCTTGCAGGAAATGAATGGCTTCTCGAAGATTACTGACCAGTTCAAGATCGCGAGATAGATTTTGATCAGTGAGAAAATAACGCTTCACCATATCACTCTGGGTCAAGGTGTAAGAGTAGCTATTGAGGAACGAACGAGATTGGCGAAAGTATCCGGCTAGTTTTTCCATGTTCAGTTGAAGTGCGTTGTCTTCGCGTTTGATGAAACTGCTTTTTTGCGTCGAATAAATAATATAGCTAGAAGCCGCGGTACTGATCAGTATCACAGGGGCTATTAGTAGTAAGATTTTAGTACTTAGCTTCATAGTTAATGACAACACTATTTATAAATTAAGCGCATAAGTTTATGTTACTTAATGCTTACTCGCTATTAATTATACGTAGTTCGATGATTTCCTGTGAAGGGGGTAAGGTTTTGTCTTTATTGATAAAAAAAGCCACTAATGAGTTTTTGTTAGAAAGGCTCAAGTAGTGGAGAGAGTAAGCGTGCCGAATGTGCGAAACAAGTGAATTGTGTTTCAGGCATGCTAGGGTGAGTTTTCTTAGCGAGAATAGTACTCGACTAGAGGGTGATTTAAGTATTTGGCCTGCTGTAGGCCAAATACTTATGTTAGCTAAAAGCTGATACTCACTTTCAGCTATGACAACTTAACTTGAGTCGCTTTGATGTTCTCACTTGGGTAGCAACCCAACACCTTAAGGTGGCGAGTAATGGCTGTTAGTTCCGTTATCGCTTGTTGCATATTATCTGAATCCAGATGCGCCTCTAAATCGACATAGAACATCTCTTCCCAAGGGTTACCCATGATAGGACGAGATTCTAGCTTAGTCATGTTGATGCCTAAGCGTTGCAGGATCAGTAGTGTTTCTACCAAAGAACCCGCCTCTTGAGATGTCGACATGATGAGCGTTGTTTTCGCTGGTATTTGAGTCGATACTTCAACAGGCTTACGCGCCACAACGATGAAACGAGTGTGGTTCTCTGTTTGGTTTGCAATATTGCTCTGGATTGGCTGTAGTCCATAAAGCTTACCGCTCGATGCATTACCAATAGCAGCTACGTCATTACCACCCAATTCTTTAACTTTTTTCATTGCATCAGCGGTGCTTGCGCAAGACTCAAGGTTGACACCCTTAAGGCGGCTCAAGAACTCACTGCATTGTTGATGAGGTTGTGGGTGCGAGTAGAGTGTTTTGATGTCTTCTAAACGGATATCACTTTTAGCAACAAGGCAGTGCTCAATCGGTTGAGAAAGTTCGCCAACAATGTATAGAGTCGTATGCTGTAACAGGTCGTAGACCTCGTTAATTGACCCTGAACTGGTGTTCTCAATCGGCAGGACACCGTAGTCGGCATGGCCAGACTCTACTGTTGATGCGACTTCTTTGAAGTGATTACAGTTCAGCTCAATCAATTCCATATTCTTGCGGCTGAAGTATTCGCGGCTCGCAAGGTGAGAATACGATCCCTTAGAACCTAAGAATGCAACGCGAGCCAATGGTTTACGGCTTTGCGGGTTCGCTAGGTTTTGTAAGTATGACTGTTGTAGTAAAACGGAATCTTCGATGATGGTGTGAAACAGCTTGGTAATGTACTGCGCATCAAGTTCGTATTTATCTTTGCCGTTGTTGATCAGCTTAACTAATAGTTGTTGTTCTCGTACTGCATCACGAACTGGTTTTGATGTCTCTACTTTGCTTTTAGCGACTTCGATACTTAGCTTGCGACGCTCTGAAAGTAACTTCAGGAGTTCGTCGTCTAAATCATTAAGACGAAGGCGGATATCATCCAGTGAAATTGAGCGGTCAGTCATAAATGTGTCCTTATAAAAAAGCCTCCCTAGTGTGGGAGGCTTCTTGTTCGTTTTTGACTTGTTTTTCTAAAACGACTTAGCCTCCGATTTACGGAAGAAAAAAGAAGTCAAAAATAAACAAAGATTGAGTGTGCATAAAAAGTGATTGTTTTATGAATGTTTAAACACAATAAGCAAGCGAGCTACGAGCGTCAAGCAAAAAAATAGCGCCCTGAGGCGCTATTTTTTAATCTGTTCTCTTTCCTTATTCTACTTCAGCTTCTAGCTCTTCGATTTCAGGCTTTTCAGCGCGGCGCGCTTCTGGTTTATGGCGTAGCTTGTTGAGTTGACGCTCTAGTTTTTGTTCTACTTCGTTGATCGCTACGTAGAGGTCGTCATGGATTGATGAAGCAACAAGTTGGCCTTTTGGTACGGTTAGTACCGCTTCAAATTTCTTCTTCTTGTTTGGTTCTTCGCTAAAGCTCGCTTGGCAGCCAATGATGTCTACTTGCCATTTATCTAGCTTTTTAAATTTGCTTTCTATGTGATCACGGATTGCAGAGGTAATGTCGATGTTTTTACCAGTGATGTTCATTTTCATAGAAGTTTTCCTCTGTTGTATCCCTCATGGGTTAACTTCAGATTACGACTTTTAGGAATAAAGAATGTGATCTAGATCTTGTTTTGGTTGGGTGGGATAAGCATTAAAATCAAATGTGATCTTACGCAAGTCTTAGTATCTTTTTGGCGAAAAATGCTTGTTATCCTTATGAAAAACGATAACTTGGAGGCAAGGCTTCGCTAAAAATTAAATCAGTTTTTAGGGGCGTCCTACAGCCTATGGAAAGTGCTTGATTGAAATTTACTCAATAGTGTTTTGTGATATAGGTCTTGTAATATAGGTCGCTACATAAGCTTCTTCAGAATTAGATAAACAAAAGCCGCATAAGTATTCTTATGCGGCTTTTGTGTTTTTTAGCTTTACCTAATACCTTTGGCTCCCCAGCTCTGCGATGGAGGCGATCCTAGTCGTTAGTGTTCAGTAATCTCGCTGTGCCGTCCTCTCGGATAGCATTGATAGCTTGTAATTGTTTATAGATTACGAAGTAACGATTGATGTTGGCAACATAGGTTACGGGTTCTTTACTCACGTATTTGCGAGTGATGATTTCTACGTTTTTAAACCAGATGTTTGGGTTGTAACCTTTCTGCTTGGCAATGCTCCTCATCTTTCTGATCTTAGCAGGACCAGCGTTGTAAGAAGCCAAGGTAAAGTAGATTTGATTGTCGGGTGATATTGCCGGGTCGTCAAAATACCGGTCTTTGATAAAGCGCATATACTTCACACCCGCATGGATGTTGTTATCCACCTTATGGATGTTCTTGATGTTGACGTTTTTATCTTTGGCGGTACTCGGTAATACCTGCATCACACCAATAGCCCCGCGATGAGAAATCCGGCTCTGATCCAGTCCTGATTCTTGGAAACCTTGAGCTGACATCATCAAAGGATCAAATTCATACTTGCTCGAATACTTTTCAAAGACATCTGAGAGTTTAGCTACTCGGTCTACTTTATTGGGGTTGAGTGCTCGGCCTAACCAGCGAGTATTGTCGATGTATTTCTGGTAGATGACATTCCCAAGCAGGGTGCCTGTTCGTGCGGTCTTGACGTATTTGTTTATCTCTTTCTTCAGTTGAGGGCTGTCTTTTCTTAAAGCCCAAGCAATACGACCATTTTCTCGTAAAGGTAAGTCGTTATGGACTTGAATGTTTTCCATTACATCGATCCAGAGCTTGGCTTTATGGTTATCCAGAATTGTGCCTTGTATATAACCTTGGTTAACCAGTTCTATCAGCTCGTAGTCTTGTAATGACTCCTCGATAAAGTGGACATGCAGTGGTGGTAAACCTAGCTCGTTAAGCTCCTTATTAACTCTTTGTACACTCTCGAAGTAACTCGAGCTTGCTCGTATCCACACCTCTTTGCCACTCAATTGCTTGATTTCGGTGATAGGTTCGGCCTTTTTCCCTGTGATAATGAGTTCTTTACCATCTTTAATCATCGGATCCGAAAAATCGATGGTTCGTAATCGTTTATCGGTGATCGTTAGGTTAGCGACAGCGACATCACCATAGCCAGACTCTAAAGAGGGAAGTAGATCATCTCGTTGCACGGGGATGATTTGAACATTGAGATAGGGATGTTTCTTACGAAGGCTTTTCTCAAAGTGGTAGAGCATTTCTGCCACGATGCCTTTTGGCTTGCCATCCTCGATGTAATAGAAACCAAGATCGGCAGACACTAGCACTCTAACCGTTCCTTTGGTTTTGAGCACATCCAAGTCACCCATGTAAGGCTTATTGCTTAATGGAGACAGTTCTAATGCGTAGGATAAGTGGCTAAATAGCGATATCCAGATAAATAATAACAACCTACTCACATCCACACTCCATGTTGATGTTTTGTTAAAAGTTATCTTTTGAAGATACCGTGTATTATGCGATCCATCAAGTTTGCGATATGTAGATGAAAAAAAGCGCGCTAGTAAATTAGCGCGCTTTTAGGATTGAGATGTAAGAGGTTTGATTAAGGTAGTGGGTTTAACTCAATCAACTTTTCTGTTCTTAACACAGCGTCATCTAGGCCGAGTTGTTGATAAGCTTTTAGCTGGATATCTAAAGACTTACGCGCAGCAATGGTGTCTGGGTAAGTTTTTTGCAGCTCTTGCGTTCTGTTGATCGCAGCAATCCAAGCTTCGCGGCGTAGGTAGAAATCAGCGGTTGCTAAGTCATACTCTGCTAGGCGGTTCTTAAGTGCGAACATGCGTTTTTGTGCATCTTCAGCATAAGGGCTACTAGGGAAACGTTCGAGTAGTCGCTTGAAGTCAGCAAACGCAAGTTTCACTGGTTCAGGATCTCGGTCACTACGGTCGATATTAAAAATATCGTGCATGAAGTTTCGGTCTTGCGCCATGTGCGTTAAGCCGCGCATGTAAAGAACCCAGTCTTGTTTCTCATGCGTTGGGTTCAAACGTAGGAAACGTGAAATGGTAGCGAGGCCAAGTGCCAAGTCATCATTTTTGTAGTAAGCGTAAATCAGATCGAGCTGTACTTGCTCAGAATAGGCGCCGAATGGGTAACGTGAGTCTAGGGCTTCTAGCTTTTCTATTGCTGAAAGCCAGCTACCGCTCTGCAGTGATTCTTGAGCGTCAGAGTAGAGAACCGATGGTGGTACATCTGGCACTATCTCTTCACTACTTGAACAACCAACCAAGAGTGATACGGCTAATAGACCCGATAAAGTAAGGTGTTTCATGTCAGGCGTCGATTCCTTGAATTAAATATTTCGTAAGCTTCCGTTACTTTCTAACCAGTAACAGATACAATGATGCAATTATTCTATTTTATCCATACTAATGGGTATTAGTCTCACGGTTTTTAAAAAAGTTCGATATGGCTCAGCAGATCACATTAACAGACACAGTAAAAAGCAGCCAGTTAGGTCAACGTTTAGACCAAGCTGTCGCTGAACTATTTACCGATTTTTCTCGCTCTCGCATTAAAGAGTGGCTTCTTGACGGCAAAATCCAAGTGGATGGCGAAGTTATTACAAAGCCGCGTGTTAAGGTTTTGGGCGGTGAAGAGATCATCTTGCAAGCTGAACTTGCAGATGAAGAGCGCTGGGAAGCACAAGATATTCCTCTAAACATTGTCTACGAAGATGATGACTTATTGGTTATCAATAAGCCTCGCGATCTGGTTGTACACCCAGGCGCAGGCACACCGGATGGAACCATACTAAACGCATTGCTTTTCCATTACCCACAGATTGCAGAAGTGCCTCGTGCAGGTATTGTGCACCGTCTTGATAAAGACACAACAGGTCTTATGGTTGTGGCTAAAACGGTTCCAGCTCAAACTCGTCTTGTGCGTGCTCTTGCTAAGCGTCGTATTACTCGTGAATATGAAGCAATTGCAATTGGCAAAATGACCGCTGGTGGTGTGGTAGAAAAAGGCATTAGCCGTCACGCAACTAAGCGTACTCTAATGGACGTAAATGAATTAGGGAAACCAGCGGTAACTCACTACCGTGTTGCTGAGCACTTCCGCGAGCATACTCGTATTCGTCTACGCCTAGAAACGGGTCGTACTCACCAAATCCGTGTTCACATGTCATACCTTCAGCACCCGCTGCTAGGTGACGTTGCATACGGTGGCCGTGCTCGTATTCCAAAAGGTGCATCTGAAGAACTAACGACCATGATTCGTTCTTTTGATCGCCAAGCGCTACACGCTGTTATGCTTAAATTTGTTCACCCAATTACAGGTGAAGAAGTTGAGTTCCACGCTCCTGTGCCAAATGACATGGTCGTGATGGCTGAAGCGTTACGTGTTGATGCGCGCGAAAACTTGGAAGACGACATTTAATCATGTCGATGATCATCCCTAACTGGAATGCACCAAAAAACGTGAAAGCATTTGCTTCGACACGTTTTGATGGTTTTTCTACTGGTGCGTATCAAGGATTAAACCTAGGTACGCATGTTGGGGATGATACTTCACTTGTTGAAAGTAACCGCGCATGGCTTAAGCAACAAGCGAATATGCCAACTTCACCTGTCTGGTTAAACCAAACTCACTCAACAGATGTCGTTACGGTTTTAGAACCGACGACGGATATTCTCGATGCTGATGGGGCATTTACCACGGCTACCGGTGTTGTCTGTTCTGCAATGACAGCCGATTGCTTGCCAGTCATTCTTACTGATACCAAAGGCACTCAAGTCGCAGCTGTTCATGCTGGTTGGCGTGGTCTTGCTGGTGGCATTCTTGAAAATGCCGTCGCAAAGTTTTCAAACTTAGGTTCAGAGAATAAGATCATTGCTTGGCTTGGTCCTGCAATAGGCAAACAAGCTTTTGAAGTAGGCGATGATGTGTTGGAAGCTTTCGTTAGTTTTGACTCTCAAGCTAAGCTCGCATTTGAAGCCAAAGCTGAACCAGGAAAATGGCTAGCGAACATGTCTCAACTTGCAACACAAAGACTCGCGAAAGTGGGCGTGTCACAAGTGACAGACTCGAATCTATGTACATACGCAGATTCAGACGCTTTCTATTCCTATCGCCGTGATGGCCTCACCGGGCGTCAGGCTACTTTTATTTGGTTAGAGTAATCTCTAGCTAGTGCAACCAGTCATCCAGCACAACTATATTTTTATATAAACTCTATTCTTCATTCCTATCCCTTGAAAATCCGCGTTACCGTATCCATCTTCTAACCATAAGATAAACATATCTAAGAGTAGGAAGGTTGGCATGCGTCTCGATCGATTCACTAGTAAATTTCAAATTGCGATATCTGATGCTCAGTCGCTCGCATTAGGTCGTGATCACCAATATATAGAGCCTGTACACCTAATGGTGTCGCTATTAAATCAAGATGGTAGTGCGATTCGTCCATTGCTTACCATGTTGAATATTGATGTGGTTCAGTTGCGTTCAAAGCTAAGCGAAATATTAGACCGTGTACCGAAAGTAAGTGGTATCGGTGGTGATGTTCAACTGTCGAATGCAATGGGTACTTTGTTTAACCTATGTGACAAGGTCGCACAAAAGCGTCAAGACACATACATTTCTTCGGAAGTCTTCCTACTTGCCGCAATTGAAGATAAAGGCCCTTTAGGTAACCTGCTTAAAGAGCTAGGCCTTACTGAGCAAAAATTATCTCAAGCTATCGAGCAGGTTCGTGGCGGTCAAAAAGTTGATGACCCAAATGCCGAAGACCGACGCCAAGCGTTAGAGAAGTTCACCATCGATCTGACTGAAAGAGCGGAGCAAGGCAAGCTGGATCCGGTAATTGGCCGAGATGACGAAATCCGCCGTACTATCCAAGTACTTCAGCGTCGTACTAAGAACAACCCAGTCATTATCGGTGAACCTGGTGTTGGTAAGACAGCTATCGTTGAAGGTTTGGCTCAGCGCATTATTAACAATGAAGTGCCAGAAGGTTTAAGAGGCCGACGCGTACTTTCATTAGACATGGGTGCTTTGGTAGCTGGCGCTAAATATCGTGGTGAGTTTGAAGAGCGTTTGAAGTCAGTCCTCAATGAATTGTCTAAAGAAGAGGGCAATATCATTCTCTTCATCGATGAAATTCATACTATGGTCGGCGCTGGTAAAGGTGAAGGCTCTATGGATGCCGGTAACATGCTAAAACCAGCGTTGGCTCGTGGTGAACTCCACTGTGTTGGCGCAACGACTCTTGATGAATACCGTCAATACATAGAGAAAGCTCCAGCGTTAGAGCGCCGCTTCCAAAAAGTGCTTGTCGATGAACCAACGGTTGAAGACACGGTGGCGATTCTTCGTGGTTTGAAAGAGCGCTATGAACTTCATCATCATGTAGAAATTACCGACCCAGCAATCGTGGCTGCAGCAACACTATCTCATCGATACGTTTCTGATCGTCAACTGCCGGATAAAGCGATTGATCTGATTGATGAAGCGGCTTCGAGTATCCGTATGCAGATCGACTCAAAACCTGAGTCGCTAGATAAGCTCGAGCGTAAAATCATTCAATTGAAGATCGAGCAGCAAGCTCTTACCAATGAAAATGATGAAGCCAGTGAAAAACGCCTTCGAACATTACAAGAAGAGCTTTCTGACAAAGAACGAGATTTCGCAGAGCTTGAAGAAGTGTGGAATGCAGAGAAAGCCGCGCTTTCTGGCACGCAACACATCAAGTCAGAGCTAGAACAAGCTCGTATGGATATGGATTTTGCGAGACGTGCTGGTGATCTTAACCGAATGTCTGAATTGCAATACGGTCGAATCCCAGAATTAGAGAAGCAGTTAGATCTTGCGACTCAAGCTGAAATGCAAGAAATGACGCTGCTGCGTAATAAGGTCACTGATGCAGAAATTGCAGACGTGCTATCGAAGCAAACAGGCATACCTGTTTCTAAAATGCTAGAAGCCGAGAAAGAGAAGCTTCTTAACATGGAAGGTGTTCTACATAAGCGAGTTATTGGCCAAGCGGAAGCAGTCGAAGTGGTATCGAATGCGATTCGTCGTAGCCGTGCAGGTTTATCTGATCCAAACAAGCCGATTGGATCTTTCTTATTCCTTGGTCCAACTGGCGTTGGTAAAACGGAGTTGTGTAAAACACTCGCGAACTTCATGTTTGATAGTGACGATGCAATGGTGCGTATCGACATGTCTGAGTTTATGGAGAAACACTCTGTTGCTCGTTTGGTTGGTGCTCCTCCGGGTTACGTTGGATATGAAGAAGGTGGTTACTTAACAGAAGCAGTGCGTCGCAAGCCTTATTCAGTGATTTTGCTAGATGAAGTAGAGAAAGCGCATCCTGATGTTTTCAATATCTTATTGCAGGTGCTTGATGATGGACGCTTAACTGATGGACAAGGTCGTACAGTCGATTTTAGAAACACGGTAGTGATCATGACATCCAACCTTGGCTCTTCGAGAATTCAAGAGAACTTCAATACGCTCGACTACCAAGGAATAAAGAATGAAGTGATGGAAGTGGTAGGTAAACATTTCCGTCCTGAGTTTTTGAACCGAGTTGATGAAAGCGTGGTGTTCCATCCATTGGGTCAAGAGCACATTCAGTCGATAGCCGCTATTCAGCTTGAGCACCTTAAGAAGAGAATGGAAGACAATGGTTATGAGCTTGAAGTTTCGGATAAAGCACTCAAGTTAATTTCTCAAGTTGGTTTTGATCCAGTATATGGTGCACGACCTTTGAAAAGAGCGATTCAACAAAGTGTCGAGAACCCTTTAGCGAAAGCAATATTGGCAGGAAAAATTAATCCAGATAAAAAAGTACAACTATTAGTAAACAACGACCGCATTATTGCTCACCAGTAGTTGAAGTAAGAACGGTAGGTACGATTGGCCGAAATTAGGGCTTAATCGTACCTATTTTAAACGCTTTGTGTGAATAGTGTTCGAACGGTCGCCGGTGGCGGCTTTTTTTCGTTTTTAGCCTTGTACAAAGGATTATTCTCTCTATAATGCGCTTCCGTTGCCAAGGATAACCAAGCGGTTTGAACTGAGTAACAAGACGGTGATAAGCATTTAAGATGCTTTGAAAAATTAGCTGGAAAAAGTGTTTGACACTGGAATCTAATCCGCTAGAATGGCCGTCCACTTCGAGAGGCTCCTTACTAAAAGGAAGGCTCAACAAGTAAAGCTCTTTAACAATTTA
>NZ_JBFRJF010000053.1:0-7342 GCF_041468745.1 Vibrio sp. 10N.286.52.F8 | reverse complement strand
CGCGATGAACCATAAAAAAACCAGCCAATAGTGCTGGTTTTTTTGTATCTGCGTATAGGCCGCCAATATCAATCTTGTGGTCATGTATCTTTTTCTGATGATACATCTTGTTGATATCGCGTATTTTTTCTAGCATGTAAGTAAGAGGAAAAGATTAGAGGCTCGAATGATAATCTGGTTACAACTCAAACGCTGGATCAAAGCAAACATCTTTGTTTTGAATGGCAAAAACTTACTGTTCACTTTTCTTGGCTACATCGCTTTATCGTGGTCGATGCTGTATTTGGCGGGTGAAACAGATTTAACCAGTTCGGTTACCGTATTCGCTTACTACTTGGTGGTGACGGCTTCTACGGTTGGTTATGGTGATTTATCACCGACCACGGTAGCGGGGCAGTGGATCGTTATTCTATTTGTGATTCCAGGCGGGTTGAGCCTTTTTGCCGCGTTGCTCGGTAAAGTGGCGACAGAAGGTGTTGAATATTGGCGAGCGGGCTTGCTAGGAAAAAGGAGAGTTAGAGTGGACAACCACATTTTGATGTTGGGGTGGAATGAGCAAAGAACCATTCATCTCATCCGCATGCTACAACACGAAGAAACGGGTAAACGACCAATCGTGCTATGTACGCGTTCAGATATCGAGAACCCGTTACCCGGTGAAATCAATTTCGTCAAAGTAAACAGCTACACCGATGGCAAAGAGATGGAGAAAACGGGCATTGAGTCTGCAAGTTGCATCCTGATTGATAACCCAGAAGACGACATTACGTTATCTGCGGCGCTTTACTGTGCCAACCGAAACCCTAAAGCGCACCTTCTTGTTTACTTTAAAGATGAAGCGCTGAGCGATTTGTTACACAAGCATTGCCCTAACTCAGAATGTATTCCAGCGGTGGGTGCTGAGATGCTAGCAAAGGCTGCGGTAGACCCAGGTTCCAGTGCGCTTCACCAAGAATTATTGAGCTCAACAAGAGGCATGACACAGTATTCAACGTATTTCCCTGAAGACGCTGAGTCTGTCACCGTCGCGCCTATTTTCTCAGTGTTTAAAGAGAAGTATCAAGCAACTCTGATCGCCATTGATACGGGGAGCGGTATTGAACTCAACCCAGAGTTAGATCAAGTGGTCAGCAGTGGCACTAAGCTGTTTTATATTGCTGATGAGCGAATTGATGACTTCGATTGGAAAGGCTTCTAAAGCGACTATTTTATTTCGTCTGAAAACTAAAAAAGGCCTCATAATGAGGCCTTTTGGCTTGTATAAAGCTAACTGTTATTGAGCTTCAGCCAGTGCAATGCCACGCTGCGTTAGTCCGCAAAGCATCACAGGAACAGCGTTAAAGATCTCTTCGAACTGCTCTAGGCCTTCGATGCCTTGCTCTGCAAGCGTAGCAATTGACGTTTCTGGATCGTAAAGCATGCTCAGTGACAGCAGGACACCGCCAACGAGTGCGTTATCTTCGCTCTCTTCAGGCATTAGTGTTTCCCAATCGTCGCGAGCAATCTGCCAGCCTTGAAGCAAGCCTTCACAAAAATCACGAGCGGCAGTGTTCACCACTTCTTCGTCGTCTAATTGACAAGCTTCAGGCCAAACCCAAGTCCCTTCAATCAGTTCTGGGCGGGTTTTATTCCAAAGCTCGATGATAACTTCAATGTAGCTTTCTAGCTGTTCACCATCCGTAAAAGGTGCGACTTCTTCGCCACCCCATAAGAACGGTAGCCACTCATGCGGGGTTAACACATTCGGTGCCGCTGCCATTGCAGTGACAAAGCCCATTGTTTTGTGTTCTGTGATTAGCTTTCCTTCCAACTCTGGAAGCGCAAGAATATCTTGTAAAGTCAAAGTGAGGTACCGTAAAAGGGAACATATTTGCGCTTATAGTACCAATGAACTTGTGCCAATCAAGCTTCAATCTAAAAAGGCTTGATGTCATGGATGATAAACACTAGGTTTAACAGAAAAGAAAACAATAAAAGAATTATGCAGATACGGTCGTCTTTAAAGAAAAAAAGCATGGTAGCGCTTGGATTATACCTTGCGATGTTTATTGCCATTGTCGGTAGTGTGACGTATTACGTCGTAGAATCCCCTGTGCGCGCCAAATTACAACAAAATCTCGACTTGCGTACGGAATTGTTATCCGCATTGATTACAGAGCCACTCAGCAGCTCTCAAGGCTTTGTAGACAGTCTCGTTGGGTTTGCTCAAGCACATCGCAATGGTGATGATGTTATTCCGCTATTTAAGTCCATGTTGGCGGCGAGCGACGATACAATTGTCAGTGCCGGTATTTGGCCTGAACCTTATGCGCTCGATTCTAAAAAGCTTCTCAACAGTTACTTTTTTAATAAAGCCGACGATGGAAGAATCGATCAGATATATTCTTACAACAACCCCAAAAATGCCCCTTATCAAGAAGAGTATTGGTACACCTCTGTCGTCAACAAAAAACAAGGAACGATCTCTTGGAGCGATGTGTATATCGACCCATACACACACGTTCGAATGATTACGGCGTCTTCCCCTTATTATTACGACGGTACTTTTGCCGGTGTTGCCACGGTGGATCTCTCGCTCGAAGAGCTGCTTGGTTTTATCAAGAACCACGCCGAAGAATACAACCTTGGCATTACGCTCAGAGATAAGCTTAACCAAGTGTTGGTTTCGCATAACTTTAATCTCGTTGAAGGCATTTACATCAGTAGCAATCAATTTGGTGATTTCGGCTGGCAAGTGGATGTGGTGAACTCCAAATCACGAGTAGAAGACGAAGTGTTTCGTCAGGTGATGAGCATTGAAGGCGGTATTGTTCCGCTATTGCTACTTTGTGTCATGGCGGGGTATTACTTATTGAACCGTTATTTGATTAGTCCAATCACAAGGATTGCAGCACAGGTTGATAGTTCGAAAGCCGGCGAAATCATTGATGTGGATTACTCGAGTGATGACGAAATCGGCCATTTGATTAAAACCTTCAACGAAAAGACCATTTATCTCGAAGCGGAAAAGGTTAAAGCTCAGGCATCCACCAATGCAAAAACCGCTTTCCTTGCGACCTTGTCACATGAAATTCGCACTCCGATGAATGGGGTATTGGGTACCGCTCAAATCCTATTAAAAACGCCTCTAAATTCTGAACAAGAGAAGCATCTTAAGAGCTTGTATGAGTCCGGCGATCATATGATGACTCTACTCAACGAGATCTTAGACTTCTCGAAGATCGAGCAGGGCAGGTTGGATCTTGATGAAACGCGTTTCCCGCTTGATTCGATCATCGGCAGTATTAACAGTGTTTACTACACATTGTCTTCCGAGAAAGGGCTTCAATTCAAAGTGTACTCTGAGGTGACTTCGGGTCGTTGGTACTTCTCAGATAAAGCTCGCCTTCGCCAAATTTTGTTTAATCTCTTGAACAACGCGGTGAAGTTCACCTCCAGAGGCTTTGTTGAGGTGTACCTGAAAGAAGTTGTAGAGGGGAGTGACACCTATCTGAGCATTCGAGTTCGTGATACCGGAATTGGTATTTCTAAAGAAGCTCAGAAGCGTATTTTTAAACCGTTTGAACAAGCGGAGTCTTCGACCACAAGGCGTTTTGGCGGTACTGGCCTTGGCCTCGCGATTGTGAAGAAAATTGCCCAGTTGATGGATGGCAGTATTACCGTCACCAGTGAAGAAGGGATAGGCACGAGTTTTGATGTTCGCTTGAAGATTCAGCCATGTCAGCCAGGAGAAATCGAGAGTTTGCCACATAAGAAGTTGGACTACTCTGGCTTAAAGGTACTGATCGTCGAGGACAACCGAACTAACACGGTGATCATTGAAGCCTTCATGAGCAGTAAAGGCTTTACCTGTAAGAGCGTCGAAAACGGTGAACTTGCGATACAAGCCGTGGTTGCTGAGCGCTTTGATTTGGTGCTCATGGATAACCATATGCCTGTGATGGATGGCGTTGAATCAACCACTGCTATTCGTGCTTTGATAGGCGATGTGTCATCGGTATTGGTGTTTGGTTGTACGGCTGATGTCTTTAAAGAGACTCGTGAGCGTATGTTGGGGGCAGGTGTGGATTATATTATTGCTAAGCCGATTGACGAGCGTGAACTGGATGATGCCTTGTTCCGCTATTCAAATAAGCTTTATCAATACCATGAAGTAAAAGCGGATGAGCTCGAAAGCCAAGACGTAAAACCACACGATTCGAAAAGTAAAAGCGAGTCACTGCCTAAACCTGATCTTCGCAAAAAAGATAACACTGAAGAGCTGTTAGTGACGTTGTATGTGGCGCTAGAAGACAACAACCTAGAACTGATTCAATTTGCACTAGAGAGCCTACGTGTCCACGTTGAAGCTATGAACAACGCGGAACTTACTGAACAAGTCGATAAAGCGTTAGAGCAGGTTGCTTTAGGATCACCACCTACACAAGATGTCATTAATATCATTACTGTAAATCTACCTATGGCTTAAATGTTGTTTAATTACGGTAAGTAAATGACGAACTGTCCAATATTTGACCTTGATTGGATTTTTTGGTGAAAGTGACTGCTTTTAAAGTGGTTTTTGGTTGTTAATTTACAACTTGATTTTTAATTTGGAGTGTATGACTACTAATCTTGTGATTTAATAGCGACATTATCTGGTGAGGTGCAAATGTGCCTTGTTTATATGTTACTAAATCACTAATTAAGCAGTGATATATTTTAGGTTTGTCGTCAATGAAGTCTCGTGGTCCATTTTGTATTCGAAACGCAGCTGCGGATACATTTGCTATGGTCGTTTTCTGTTTTATTTCTGGCATGATCGTAGAAGTGTTTATTTCTGGTATGACGTTTGAGCAATCTCTTGCTTCTCGAACGTTATCTATTCCTGTAAACATTGCTATCGCTTGGCCTTATGGCGTTTTTCGTGATTGGTTCTTACGCAATGGTGCAAAACTTTCAGAAAGCTCATTGATGAAAAACTTGTCTGATTTGATGGCATACGTGTTATTCCAGTCTCCAGTGTATGCGGGTATTTTGTTGGCAGTGGGTGCTTCAGGCGACCAGATCGTTACGGCTGTCACCAGTAATGCAGTTATCTCGTGCGGTATGGGCGTACTTTACGGCTACTTCCTCGATATGTGTCGTAAATGGTTTCGAGTTCCTGGCTACTATCAACAAGCTTAAGAAAAGCAACAAGCGTAAGTGCAGCGAAAGAATGAAATTTGGTTTGTTTTTGATCTAATGAGTTAATTTGTAATCGAACAAACCGAAAAAGGCACTTTTTTTGAGAATGCCCCTTGACCAAAGCAAGCAGAATCAATAAAGTAGCGCCTCGTTGAGTGACATGCTCAACACACAATTTGTGGAAGGATGGCTGAGTGGCTTAAGGCGCTCGCCTGGAAAGCGAGTATACGTTTATAGCGTATCTGGGGTTCAAATCCCCATCCTTCCACCACTATTCAAAACCCTAGCAGAAATGCTGGGGTTTTCTCGTTTTAGAGCCTCTATATCCCACCTCATCTGTATACCTCCCTAATATCCGTTCCTTTAATCATTGCTTTATAGTTATAATCTCTATTAATACCGTCGCAGAATTAACCACATTAGGTGTTTTTATCATAGATAATCGCTTGATTTTTTGGCGTGAACCTAGATTATTAATAGTACGCAATATTATGAATAATCTAACTATTAGGAATCCATAACCTCATGACAGAAACCCTAGTTTCTCCAATGCTCTCTTTTACGATCGCGATTTCATTACTGTTTATCGGTAAAGGTTTGATCGAGCGATCTGAAGTATTAAGAAAGTATTCACTGCCAGAGCCTGTGATTGGTGGCTTTGTCTGCGCAGCGACCGTAGCGGCGCTTTACTATATTTTTGAAATCCAAATCACTTTTAGCCTAGATGTCAGAGACTTTTTGCTTCTCTACTTTTTTGCTGGCATCGGGCTCCAAGCGGATATTAAAACACTGATTAAAGGCGGGCGACCGTTGTTCATCCTACTGTGTCTTGCTGCCATTTTTATCGTGTTGCAAAACGTAGTCGGAATGGCAGTCGCTTCTGGCTTTGGAATGGATGCGAAAGCAGGCTTGCTATCTGGGTCTGTTAGCTTGATAGGCGGCGTAGGCACAACGTTAGCTTGGGCGCCAATGTTTGTGGAAGAGTTTGGTATTGCTAACGCGCTCGAACTTGGTGTCGCTTCAAACACGGTTGGTTTAATTGCAGCGTGTGTGATTGGTGGTCCGATTGCGAACTACCTGCTCAATAAACACAAAGTAAGCCCTTCTAATGAAGAAGAGGTTACGGTTGGTGCATTCCAAGAGAGTGAAACAAAAACAGAGCTTAGCCACTACGGCGTTCTGTGGGCGTGGTTGATTCTTAACTTAACACTAATGCTGGGTTACAGCTTGAGTGAAGTTATCGACTCGATGGGCCTAAAACTGCCGTTATTCGTTAGCTGTTTGATCGCAGGTATCCTAATCGGAAACGTTGGTCGCGCACTGTTTAAGAAACGTCGTACACAAGAGAAAATCGCTCAAGGCCGCAAAGGCTTAGCGATGATCTCTGATATTTGTTTAGGCATGTTCTTGACCATGGCATTGATGGGGTTGCGTATCTGGGATCTCGATGGACTGTTTGGCTATATCTCTGTTGTCATGAGTATCCAGATCTTGCTTTCCCTGTTGTTTACTGTGTTTGTCGTTTATTACTTGATGGGAAGAAACTACGATTCTGTGGTGATATGTTCAGGCTTCGGTGGTATCACTCTAGGCTCGACCGCAACAGCAATTGTGAACATGACCGCAGTAACTCATCGATATGGCGCAAGCCCACAAGCATTCATTGTGGTGCCATTAGTATGTGGTTTCTTTGTTGATTTGATCAACGCATTGGTGATCAGTTTCTTTGTTGGTCTGTAGTGACTTCCTAAGACTTTCTTGTCATTGACTACAGACACCTATCGGTAGCTTACTCGATTGAGTGAGCTACTTATTGTCTTGTTATAATCCCTCCTCAAATACGGCCATACCTTTAACTACCTCATCCCACTTTTCTTGCTTTTATAATGTTTCAAAAATATCACTCGGCTATATTTTTTATCATTTTTTGTTGGGTATTTTATAATTTTAGGTTGATGTTAACTTACTCTTAAAAAAATCGTTTGTTTTGATATTAGTGTTGTTCGATTTTGATTGAATAAATAATCGTCAAAATCTAGATTTTAGTATAATAATAATAATTATTCTTCACGCTTATTAAGTCTACCTGTTAACTTTTTACCTTAAATAAAAAACCAATTTAGTTTATTTATTGATCGTTTTTTGGTTTGTCTTTTGTTCTCTACCCATTTTAACG
>NZ_JBFRJF010000052.1:0-6297 GCF_041468745.1 Vibrio sp. 10N.286.52.F8 | reverse complement strand
CGAAATCTTTAGCAACACCACCGTACACTTTTGCAAGAGTAGTACAGATAGCAGCAGTTAGAGTTGTTTTACCGTGGTCAACGTGGCCGATAGTACCAACGTTTACGTGCGGTTTCGTACGTTCAAATTTTTCTTTAGACATGGGGTGTCCCTCTAGGTACGGATTAGGTGGCTTAAAATAAGACCACGCAACCAAAAAAAATGGTTTTCTTTATTAAAGGAGAAGAAGCTTTAGACTGGTGCTAATACCCAGAGTCGAACTGGGGACCTCACCCTTACCAAGGGTGCGCTCTACCGACTGAGCTATATCAGCACACAAAATGAGTTGGAGCGTGCAGCGGGAATCGAACCCGCATCATCAGCTTGGAAGGCTGAGGTAATAGCCATTATACGATGCACGCAACACGTAACTCTGTTTGAGCTATTTAACCTTTAGAATATGGTGGAGAGGGACGGATTCGAACCATCGAAGGCAGTGCCAACAGATTTACAGTCTGCTCCCTTTGGCCACTCGGGAACCTCTCCAAATTTTGAGCTTTCTCTCGCTTGCCTTAAAGGAAGGGAGAAAGTGGTGCCGACTACCGGAATCGAACTGGTGACCTACTGATTACAAGTCAGTTGCTCTACCTACTGAGCTAAGTCGGCACAAGTGGGGCGCATTTTATTGAATGATTTTCCACCTTGCAATAGCAAATTGAAAAAAAGTGCAAAATTCTCTGAGCAAACTCCTACATACGGCTATTTAGCTCAAGGTTTACGTCTTTAACCCGCATCTAGTACAGGAAGATATTTTATTTATCTATCGCTTGATGTATTTTCCATGCACTTGTTTTGTTATCCACTATAGAGTTTTGTATGAGCCCATTTATGTCATTTGACCGCGAACGTTGGTCTGAGCTAAGGAATTTAGTTCCGATGACACTTTCTGAGAGCGACTTAAAAGAGCTTCAAGGCATCAATGAAAAGCTCACAATGGAAGAGGCAGTAGAGATCTATCTACCGCTATCTCGTCTATTGAACCTCTATGTGGCAGCCAGACAGAATAGAAACTCGGTACTCCACCAATTTCTAGATAAGAAAGAGAAAGCGCCACCTTTTATCATCGGTATTGCGGGTAGCGTAGCTGTTGGCAAAAGTACCACTGCGCGTCTGCTTAAAGCCCTACTCTCTCGCTGGGAAAACCACCCAAAAGTTGAACTAGTGACAACCGATGGCTTTTTATATCCAAACGAGGTGTTAGAAGAGAAAGGGTTGATGAGCAAAAAGGGCTTTCCTGAATCTTACGATATCAAGCGTTTAGTGAACTTTGTTTCGGATGTAAAAGCTTGCAAGAGAAATGTCACAGCCCCTGTTTACTCGCATCTTACGTACAATATTACTGATGACGTTAAGTGCGTCGACCTACCAGATGTGCTTATTATTGAAGGGCTTAATGTTTTACAAACCGGAATGAATTATCCACACGAGCCACATCGCGTGTTTATTTCAGACTTCCTTGATTTCTCACTCTATGTTGACGCTGATAGCCAACAAATCAAAGAATGGTACGTCAATCGCTTTATGAAATTCCGCGATGGCGCGTTTACTAAGCCTGGCTCTTACTTTAGTCATTACACTAAATTATCGAACCAAGCCGCATTGGACAAAGCAGAAGGTATCTGGAGTTCAATTAATGGCTTGAACCTTGAACAAAATATCCTTCCGACAAGAGAAAGGGCTCACCTGATTCTACGTAAAGGCGCAGATCATATGGTTGAAGAAGTGTTACTAAGAAAATAGTAACGCCTTAGTCGCCTTTTCTTAGCGATATCTCGCCACCAATATAGCTCTCGACACCATTCTCAGTTTTGAGCAATACAGCACCTTGTTCATCGATGCCTTGAACAACACCTTCAATTTCTCTAGGTCCAATGATCAATCTAACATTGCGACCTAAGAAATTATCCAAGCGGTTCCAACGCTCTAAAAAATTGGACATTCCTTTCAACTCGTAGTCGACAAGTGACTTATCCCAAGCATTGATCAGAGCCTGCGCTAACTGGTTACGGTCTGGCACCTTCCCATCACACACTTCTTTAAGGGAAGTCCATGGCTGGCCAATACCTGATGTTGTTGGATCCATGGATAGGTTTAGCCCTAAACCAATCACAATATGCGCAGCGCCACCAGACTGTCCTGACAGCTCGACCAAGATACCTGCAAGCTTCTTGTCATTGTGGTAAAGGTCATTCGGCCATTTAAGCTTTACACCTTCTACGCCCATCTCTTCCAAAGCTTCAACAACAGCTACACCAACCACAAGGCTTAAGCCCATTGCGGCAGCCATCCCCGCGTCGAGTCTCCAATACATTGAAAGATAGAGGTTTGCACCAAATGGTGATACCCACTCTCGTCCACGGCGTCCACGACCCGCAGCTTGATATTCAGCAATACAGACAGAACCCGATTCGAGGGTGTTAGTGCGCTCTAATAGGTGTTGGTTTGTAGAACCTATGATGGGAATGAGTTCAAGAGAAGCATCGCGACTAACTGCAGACAATTTGTCTTGGTCAAGCATATCCAAACGACTGGCTAGTTTGTAACCCTTGCCTTGTACTCGGTAGATATCTAAACCCCACTCTTGAATACCTTTAATGTGCTTACTGATAGCCGCTCGTGATACGCCAATCATTTCACCTAGGTCTTCACCTGAATGAAACTCACCGTCAGCAAGACATCTCAATAGTGCAAGCTTGGTGCTGTGCTCTCTCATGCCAATGACTCCAAAGCCTTATCCAGGTTTGTCTCGCAGTCTCGTCCCATAAAGCGCACTTCATGTTCCAATCGAATATCGAATTTATTCAAAACGGACTGGCGCACTCGCTCTGCAAGCTTAAGGATATCCACAGCAGAAGCCTCATCATAATTGATAATAACCAATGCTTGGTTGGGGTGAACCTGAGCGCCACCTTCTGTCACACCCTTGAACTGGCATTGATCAATCAGCCAGCCAGCAGCAACTTTGATCATGTCATTACTCTCATAACCAACCATATTTGGATATAGAGCTAACAAGCGATCAAAATGATCTTTGGTGATCACAGGGTTTTTGAAGAAGCTACCCGCATTCCCTTGTACTCTAGGGTCTGGCAGCTTACTTGAACGGATAGCACACACTTCATCAAATATAGTGCGAGGGGAGAGCGTATCGGCTGCTAGGCTTTTTAACGGGCCATAGTGATTGCATGGCTCCCACTCTTTCGGCAACGTTAAACCAATCGCAACAACAATCGCTTTATCGTAGAGAGCGTGTTTGAAAATAGAATCTCGGTAACCAAAGAGACACTCTTCTTTGCTTAATCGCTTAACTGTATAAGTATCCAGACACAGGATATCGACATACTCGCATACGTCTTGTAGCTCAACACCATACGCACCAATATTCTGAATCGGAGCAGAGCCGGAACAGCCGGGTATCATTGCTAGGTTTTCTAGACCACCCAGCTCTTTATCCACACTCCACTCAACCAAGCTTGGCCAATCCTCGCCACCACTCACATGCAGTAGGTGATGACTGTCCGTCTCGGCCAGCTCAATCCCGGCTAATTTATTCACGATGACCAGGCCAGCGAAGTGCTCAGTAAAAAGCATATTACTGCCCTTACCCAGTATTAACTTAGGCAAAGCTGACCATTTAGGGTCTTTGTAAAGCGAAATAAGTTCTTCGGTAGTGGTGACTTCAACCAACGCATCACACGTCTGATCGATGGAAAAAGTATGAACATTTTTTAAACTAGCATTGAGATGGAATTGCATGGCGACATTCAATTAACTTACACTGCGGTCATTCTACAGCAGATAAACCAATGGCGCAGTGACTGAATGAACAATGTCATCATTACTCAATTAGACCCAGTAAAGGTTCCCCTAGTTAAACGTTTCTATAAAGAACATTACCCAACGGGAAAAGCGAATAAGAGTGAACTGATCTATTCGTTATTGCTGAATAACGAACTGTGCGGTGTCGTGCGTTTTCGTACAATAGAAAATAATCGCTTACTTACCGGTATGGCGATATCAAAACAACATCGTGGTCAGCAATTAGGCTCCCAGCTTATGGATTATTGTGCGCAACATACGCTTACGGAAGATGATTACTGCTTTGCGTACGCTCATCTCACCAATTTTTACGCGCGACACAAATTCGTACAAGTAGACCCTAAAGATCTACCAAATGGTTTAAGAGTTTTATACGAGCGCTATTCGAATAGCGGAAAAGATCTCATTCCTATGCATTATCAGCAAAATTGTTAGAGAATGCCTCGATTATCTAGTATTTGGTGCTATCCCTTTGGTAAAATTAAAAGTTCGCAATTTTGCATATTTTTAAGGTAAAACAGTCAATATGATTGCCAGTAGGAATCCATTCATACAGTTGCCAACCATAGCGCAGAATCCTGACAAGTTTGAAGTACTACTATCAGCGCAAGAGTTTCGAACTCGCCTACTTGATGAAATATCTCGCGCAACGACTCGTATTAGTTTAGTCGCTTTGTATCTTGAAGATGATGAGGCTGGCCGTGAGATCCTAACTGCCTTATATGAAGCAAAGCAAAAGAATCCAGAATTAGACGTGAGCGTTTGTGTCGATTGGCACCGGGCGCAGCGTGGATTGATTGGCGCAGAGTCTTCTGAAGGCAATGCAGCCATGTATAAAGAGTTCGCAGAGAAATATCAACATTCTGTGCCTGTCTATGGCATTCCCGTTCGCGGCAAAGAAGTCTTTGGCGTATTGCACTTAAAAGGCTTTATCGTCGATGATAGCGTGATATACAGCGGTGCAAGCCTTAACAATATCTATCTGAATTACCATGACCGCTATCGCTTTGATCGTTACCATGTTTTAAACAATGCAGCTCTTGCTGACTCAATGGTTGCCTACGTACACGAACAGATGGTTGCGGACAGCGCTGTTTATGACCTGGCTGATAAGAACAAGCCTGCGACCAAAGAACTGAAACCAGCGATTCGTCAGTTTCGAGCATCATTGGCAAGGTCTCAGTATCAATTCGAAGGGCAAGAGGTTTCAGCAGAGCAAGTGGCTGTAACACCATTGGTTGGTATCGGTAAAAGACGTAACCGTCTGAATCAGGGAATCAACCAACTCGTCGCTCAAGCTAAAGATGAAATCTTCATCTGCACACCTTACTTCAACTTCCCACCTAGCCTAGCTAAAGAAGTGAAGAAAGCACTTAAGCGTGGCGTAAAGGTCAGCATTGTTGTTGGTGATAAGACAGCGAATGATTTCTTTATCTCACCAGAAGAAGAGTTTAAAACGATTGGTGGTTTGCCATACCTTTACGAACTGAACTTACGCCGTTTCGCTAAAGCGAATGAAGCTCATATTGCTAGCCGTAATCTATCAATTCGACTTTGGCAACACGATTCCAATAGCTTCCACCTAAAGGGCATTTGGGTAGATAAGCGCTACATGCTACTAACAGGTAATAATCTAAATCCACGCGCATGGAAGTTGGATCTAGAGAACGGTATCTTTATCCAAGATAACTACCATCACCTAACAGACAAGTTTCAGGCTGAAGTGGATAACATCCTTCAACACACTCAGCTTATCTGTACTTATAAGCAGTTAGACAAGGTAGAGAGCTACCCGATGGAAGTTCAGAAGTTGATTCGTAAGATCACTCGTGTGAAAGCCGATAGGGTGCTTAAGCAAATACTGTAGTCGATGTATTAGAGACACTATTTATCAACGCCTAGCAAACGCTAGGCGTTTTTGTATCTACGAGATAGCTATTTAGGTTTGTTTGATGGTCTTTCGAATCAACATCTCTATTTATGCATAGTGAGTGTGATAGCTTGAAGTGTTAAGCATCCTACCTTTTCCTTAGTCAGTCTCAGGGTTCCAGATACGTGTATCAGGTATGGTTTAGATAGCAGCTAAACGAGTACCAATACGAACATAATCGACAATTACCCTTTACGTATTCAAGCAATAAAGTCTCACTCCTTAGGGCGAAGTACGTACGCGATAGAGAATTTCACATAGTAAAACAATCAGATTAGTGCTCTGCTCTATTTAGCTTAAGAGTTAGAAGTGACCACCTATATTCCCAAGCAGCACCTCCCGATATATAGAGAAGTACTTCATAGCTAGCGATAAGGATCTACTACTAAAACCCAAAACACATACGCAGGAAACGACGAAAGCCTAGTCGTCGGACTAGGCTTTCTGATATGTGCCGGAATAGCATGAAGTGCAGGGGCTCGGTGTCTTTATACCAATTAAAGTAAAAA
>NZ_JBFRJF010000051.1:0-34583 GCF_041468745.1 Vibrio sp. 10N.286.52.F8 | reverse complement strand
ACGACCGCAGCAAATCTTTATAGTCATACTGAATATTGGTGATTCAATATAACGTTGTCTTTTCTTTCTCGAAGAAAGAATGGTGGCTACTGCGGGATTTGAACCTGCGACCCCATCATTATGAGTGATGTGCTCTAACCAACTGAGCTAAGTAGCCATCTGAGAGCGAGACAATATAATATAATCTTGCTTTCAATGCCATTATCTTTTTAAAGATAATTACACTTTAAATTGTGGCTGGGCTACCTGGATTCGAACCAGGGAATGCCGGCATCAAAAGCCGGTGCCTTACCGCTTGGCGATAGCCCAACAATGATATCTTAAACACATTCTAAATAATGGTGCGGTCGGAGAGACTTGAACTCTCACACCTCTCGGCGCCAGAACCTAAATCTGGTGCGTCTACCAATTCCGCCACGACCGCGTTATTTCCTAAAAACTCTTTGTTACTAAAGACAAACTTTAATATCAAATAGAGTGCTTAGGAAATGGTGGCTACTGCGGGATTTGAACCTGCGACCCCATCATTATGAGTGATGTGCTCTAACCAACTGAGCTAAGTAGCCATTTCCATATTGTTGCTCATTTCGAAACGTTGCCGCTTCGCTGTGAACGGGGCGCATTATGCGGAGTTGAGTGAAACCCGTCAACTTTTTTTTTGAATAAATCGCGAATAAACATCTGTTCGGTTTCTTTTTAGGCAAAGAGGCGTATTTGTCGACAAAAAACAGGTCTAAAAGGCGATATATATAGGAAGTTAAGTTTCTGGTGAGGGACAATTTAGAAAGGGGAAAAACAAAAAGGCCAGTGAATTCACTGGCCTTTTTTCTAGATGTTTAATCAGAATTATACATTGAAGCGGAAGTGAACAACGTCACCATCTTTAACGATGTATTCTTTACCTTCAAGGCGCCATTTACCTGCGTCTTTCGCACCGCTCTCACCGTTAAATTCGATGAAGTGATCGAATCCAACAACTTCAGCACGGATGAAACCTTTCTCGAAGTCTGTGTGGATCTTACCCGCTGCTTGTGGCGCAGTTGCACCTACAGGGATTGTCCAAGCACGAACTTCTTTAACACCAGCTGTGAAGTAAGTCTGAAGAGTCAGTAGTTCGTAACCAGAGCGGATCACTCGGTTAAGACCTGGTTCTTCGATACCCATATCCGCAAGGAACTCTTCGCGATCTTCGTCATCAAGCTCAGAAAGCTCTGATTCGATTGCTGCACAAACAGCAACAACAACGTTGTTTTCGTTTTCTGCGTATTCACGAACAGCGTCTAGGTATGGGTTATTTTCAAAACCATCTTCTGCAACGTTTGCGATGTACATTGTTGGCTTAAGCGTTAGGAAGTTTAGGTAGCCGATTGCTGCCGCTTCTTCTTTGCCAAGTTCAACAGTACGTGCCATACCACCTTCAGTTAGAACTGGAAGTAGCTTTTCTAGTACAGTGATTTCGAATTTAGCGTCTTTGTCGCCGCCTTTCGCTTTCTTCGCGTTACGTTGAATTGCACGCTCACAGCTGTCTAAGTCAGCCAGTGCAAGTTCTAGGTTGATCACTTCGATATCTTCAATTGGAGATACTTTGCCAGCAACGTGAACAATGTTTTCATTTTCAAAGCAGCGTACAACGTGACCGATAGCGTCAGTTTCACGGATGTTAGCTAGGAATTTGTTACCAAGACCTTCACCTTTAGATGCGCCAGCAACTAGGCCCGCGATATCTACGAATTCCATTGTCGTTGGAAGGATCTTCTGTGGATTAACAATTTTTGCTAATGCATCTAAGCGTAGATCTGGAACCGGAACGATACCTGTGTTTGGTTCGATCGTACAAAATGGAAAGTTTGCTGCTTCGATGCCTGCTTTAGTCAGTGCGTTAAACAGAGTTGACTTACCAACGTTTGGTAGACCAACGATGCCACATTTAAAACCCATGATATAAACCTTATTCTGCTTTGAACGTATGTAAGCGATTTTGTGCTTTTGGTAGGCCATCTTTTAATAAGATGTCTAGGCTGCGAACCGATTCGTCAACGACGGCCTCGATACACTCTTGCTCTTTTTGAGGAGCTTTGCCTAATACATAACCTGCAACTTTATCTTTGTGTCCTGGATGGCCGATGCCTAATCTAAGACGATAGAATTCTTTATTGTTACCCTGCTTGCTGATGATGTCTTTCAGACCATTATGTCCGCCATGACCACCACCTTTTTTAAACTTTCCAATACCAGGAGGCAGATCTAACTCATCGTGAGCGACCATGATCTCTTCTGGTTTAATTTGGTAGAACTTTGCTAAGGCTGCAACTGCTTTGCCTGACAAGTTCATAAAAGTCGTTGGGATCAGCAAACGAAGATCTTCACCGTGAACCATGATACGACCCGTTAGACCAAAGAACTTTGGTTCGTTCTTTAGTGTCACGTTATGTACACGCGCTAATTCTTCAACTACCCAAGCGCCCGCGTTGTGGCGAGTTTTGGCGTATTCTGGACCTGGATTAGCCAGTCCAACGAGAAGTTTTATTTGTTGGCTCAAGGTATGGATCTCTCTTGGGATTTCAAAAAGCGCCGTATGATATCACAGTTTATGAAAAAGGTGCGAGCTAGCTGATAGCTGCGCGATTATTCCTGTTTGTGATAACTAGCAGTGCAATATTACTCAGACATAAAAAAAGCACTTCATTGACTGAAGTGCTTAATATCTTTCTCTCGCGTGTTTCTAAAACCAAGCTTTTGTAAAAAAAGCTATTGGGCTTTGATTAGTTGAACATCGCTGAGATTGATTCTTCGTTGCTGATACGACGAATCGCTTCAGCAAGCATGCGAGAAAGGCTAAGTGTTGTCACTTTACCCGTCGCAGCCATCTCTGGAGATAGAGAGATAGAATCCGTTACGATAACTTGGTCTAGAACAGAGTTCTTGATGTTGTTCGCAGCAGTACCAGAGAAAACAGCGTGAGTTGCGTAAGCGAATACACGCTTAGCACCGCGCTCTTTAAGCGCTTCAGCTGCTTTACATAGTGTGCCACCCGTATCGATCATGTCATCAACGATAACACAGTCACGACCTTCAACATCACCGATTAGGTTCATTACTTCAGAAACATTAGCACGTGGACGACGCTTATCAACGATAGCGATGTCAACATCACCTAGCGCTTTAGCCGTTGCACGAGCACGTACAACACCACCAAGGTCTGGAGAAACCACTACTGGGTTTTCTAGGCCACGGTTAGCCATGTCTTCTAGAAGAACTGGAGTGCCGAAGATGTTATCAACAGGTACATCGAAGAAGCCTTGGATTTGCTCTGCGTGTAGGTCGATAGTAAGAACGCGGTCAACGCCAACGTTAGAAAGGAAGTCTGCAACAACTTTTGCAGTAATTGGCACACGAGCAGAACGTACACGACGATCTTGACGGGCATAACCGAAGTAAGGGATTACAGCAGTAATACGGCCAGCAGAAGCACGGCGCATTGCGTCAATCATTACCACCAATTCCATAAGGTTGTCATTGGTTGGTGCACAAGTTGATTGAATCAGGAATACATCGCTACCACGAACGTTTTCATTGATTTGAACAGCGACTTCGCCATCAGAAAAACGGTCTACAGTAGCATCGCCAAGAGAGATGTATAGACGATCAGCAATACGTTGGGCTAGTTCAGGTGTTGCGTTACCAGCAAATAGCTTCATATCAGGCACGGTGGAAACCTCGGGTTGCGTCCAGTTTTAAATAGATTGTGGGTGGGCTGATTGGTATTCAGCCAGAGTTTCTTTTAAAGGAGAAATGTTTCGTCCTTTCGCTACAAAAGCGGAAACTGTGTCAGGCAGTTGTTCCAACACCAATTCGGCTTCTTTTTTGCTGCTAAATTCAGCAAAAACGCACGAACCAGTGCCAGTCAATCTCGACGGCGCGTATTGTAGCAGCCATGAAAGTTGCTTATCAACCTCTGGGTACAGCATTCGCACAATTTTTTCGCAATCGTTTACGTATTCTTGCTCTAGAAGCGTTGATAGCGCTCGCTTCGGCGTATTTCGAGTTAATTCTGAATGTGTGAATATGTCTACAGTTGCTATGCTCACTTGAGGCTTAACAACAAGATACCATTTTTCATCCGGATTAGCTGGTGACAATTGTTCTCCAACCCCTTCAGCAAAGGCGGCGTGGCCTCGAACGAAGACAGGAACGTCAGCACCAAGCTTCAAACCGATCTCGGCGAGTTGATCGTCTGACAGGTTGAGTTGCCATAAATAATTCAGAGCGACCAACACGGTTGCTGCATTTGAAGAGCCTCCGCCAATACCGCCACCCATAGGCAGTACTTTCTTGAGTTCAATATCGGCACCGAAACAGGTTGAGGTATATTGCTGTAGCGCAGTAGCGGCTTTCCAGATCAGGTTGTCTTCAAGTGCTACCCCAGGGATTTCTGGTGTGATTGTTATCGAGCTAGTTTCTGAGTTTGCGGTAACCGTCAGTTCATCACCAAAATCGACAAACTGAAATAAAGTTTGAAGTTCGTGATAGCCATTGTCACGTCGACCAGTGATATAGAGAAATAAATTCAGTTTAGCCGGAGAAGGCCAATGGGTTGGCGTTGTTATCATCTTTTCAGTGTCCACTTCGAAACTACAATGTTGATTTTGTTATTGTCTTGCTTGAATGACAATCGAGTAGGGAGTGGGATTATCTCTACCTTAGTGTTGTCTTCACCCGATAGTTGCTTATTCGGCATCTCTGTATTGCGATAGTTAGCAAAACTCAGTGTCCATAATTGGTTGCTGACTTGTTTGGTGAGAGATTCAAGCGTGTTGGTCGTGTTCAATTGGTAGCTATCGGCTTGGTCTGGAATGCCAAGGAACCATTGTGGCAGGTGATCAATAGGGATCTGTAAACCTGTCAGCTGCTCAACCAAGACTGAAGCGCTCGCATGAGTAAATACTTGATCGCCATAGGTCACGACTTTTGCACCCGATGGATCTATGGTTAGGTTCAGTGCAGTTTGACCGAGAAAAGTAGTGAGCCTTAATTGACTTTGATTTGGTGAATGTTTCCAAATGAAATTTAGGCTTTGACGTTGCTCTGGGGAAATGTAAGCGAGCTTGCCTGAGGCTTGATAGTTGTCTATCTGTAAAAGCCGATCTTGATGACTTTGCCATTCAACGCTGGTTGGTTGTTCTGGGATAGACGAGCAACCCACCATAGTTATGGCCATAAAAATAAGAGACGCGATTTTGAGAAGCTTGCTCATGTTTGCTCACAACTTGTTCAAATTTATCTAAAAAACGCTTCAACTATAGCATTGAATTCACGAACTCAGGAAAACAAATCCCGCTTGCTCTTTAAATAGAGCCATGCATCAAGTAAAATTCGCCCCTTGTTTCCATTCCCTGATCGAGAACTTCTGATACATGTCTTTGCTTGCCGTAGGTATCAATCACAATACAGCGTCGGTTGAATTGCGAGAAAAAGTCGCTTTTGGTCCAGATAAATTATCTGAGGCACTCAAGCAACTTAACGCAAATGCACACGTGAATGGAAGTGTCATACTTTCTACCTGTAATCGAACTGAAGTGTATTGCGACGTTAAAGGCGTGGCTAAAAACAAACTCATCGATTGGTTGTCGGTTTTCCATCAAGTTAGCCCAGAAGAGCTAAAGCCAAGCCTTTATATCCATGAAGAGCAAGCCGCGATTAAACACTTAATGCGCGTTGCTTGTGGTTTGGACTCTTTAGTCTTGGGTGAACCGCAGATCTTAGGTCAGGTGAAGCAAGCGTATACGGACTCGCGAGAGAACAAATCCGTTGATGCTTCAATGGAAAAACTATTCCAGAAATCATTTTCTGTTGCGAAGCGTGTTCGAACTGAAACTGAAATCGGCGGAAGCGCGGTTTCTGTAGCTTACGCAGCCTGTACCTTAGCCAAGCATATTTTTGAATCCATCGCAGATTCAACCGTGTTACTGGTTGGTGCGGGTGAAACCATTGAGCTGGTGGCTAAGCACCTTTCGGCGAATGGCTGTACAAAAATGATTGTGGCGAACCGAACTCGAGAACGTGCTCTAGGGCTAGCAGAAGAATTTGGTGCTGAAGTGATCAGCTTGAATGAGATCCCTGATCATCTTCATCGAGCGGACATCGTAATTAGCTCAACCGCAAGTCCATTGCCTATTATCGGTAAGGGTATGGTTGAGACTGCTCTAAAAACAAGAAAGCATCAGCCGATGTTATTGGTTGATATTGCCGTTCCACGTGATGTGGAATCGCAGGTTGGTGATCTAAATGATGCCTACCTTTATTCGGTTGATGATTTGCAGTCGATTGTTGATGGCAATATCGAACAACGTAAAGTTGAAGCGATTCAAGCTGAAGCGATCGTCAGTGAAGAAAGTGCCGCGTTCATGAGTTGGATGCGCTCTTTACAAGCGGTAGACAGTATTCGAGATTACCGTAAATCGGCTAACGAAATCCGCGAAGAATTATTAAGTAAAAGTTTACAATCGCTTGCCGCTGGCGGTGACCCTGAAAAAGTTTTACTCGAGCTCAGCAATAAGCTCACAAACAAATTGATCCATGCTCCAACGCGCGCACTTCAAAGTGCAGCTGAGCAAGGAGAACCTGCAAAATTAATGGTCATTAGACAGAGTTTGGGCTTAGAAAACCCTCAATAATATTAGACCTCCAACAAGATAAGACATTATGAAAGCCTCGATTCTAGTAAAGCTTGAAACACTTGTTGAACGCTATGAAGAAGTTCAACATCTACTTGGTGATCCAGATGTAATCGGGAATCAAGACAAATTCCGTGCACTTTCGAAAGAATACTCTCAACTTGAAGAAGTGACAGCTTGCTTCCAGTCATACCAGCAAGCGAAAGAAGATCTAGAAGCTGCTGAAGAGATGGCAAACGAAGACGACGCAGAAATGCGTGAAATGGCTCAAGATGAAATCAAAGATGCGAAAGCAGCAATTGAGCGTCTGACTGATGAGCTACAGATTCTTCTTATTCCAAAAGATCCAAACGATGAGCGTAACTGTTTCCTAGAAATCCGCGCAGGTGCGGGTGGTGATGAAGCAGGTATCTTCGCGGGCAACCTGTTCCGTATGTACTCTAAGTTTGCTGAGAAGAAAGGTTGGCGTGTTGAAATCATGAGCAGCAATGCTTCTGAGCAAGGCGGCTACAAAGAGATGATCGCTAAGGTTAGTGGCGACGCTGTTTACGGCACCATGAAGTTTGAGTCAGGCGGTCACCGTGTACAACGTGTACCTGAAACCGAATCTCAAGGCCGTGTTCACACGTCAGCATGTACGGTTGCGGTTATGCCTGAGATCCCAGAAGCGGATCTTCCAGAAATCAAAGCGGGCGACCTTAAAATTGATACTTTCCGTGCATCAGGCGCGGGTGGTCAGCACGTTAACACCACGGATTCAGCAATCCGTATTACTCACTTACCAACGGGTACAGTAGTAGAGTGTCAGGACGAGCGTTCTCAGCATAAAAACAAAGCGAAAGCGATGGCTGTTCTTGCTGCTCGTATTGTTCAAGCAGAAGAAGAGCGCCGCGCGGCAGCGGTTTCTGATACACGTCGTAACCTACTAGGTTCGGGTGACCGTAGTGACCGTATTCGTACGTACAACTACCCACAAGGCCGTGTTTCGGATCACCGTATCAACCTTACAATTTACCGTCTTAACGAAGTACTTGAAGGTGACATGCAAAGCTTGCTTGATCCTGTACTTCAAGAGCACCAAGCCGATCAGCTTGCTGCACTTGCAGAGAACAACTAACCAGTATGCAGTCAGCATATACGGTTGAAAGTGCTTTAAAAGCAGCAATCGTAAAGCTTCAAGAGGGTGATAACACATCACCCTCTATTGATGCCGCGGTACTGCTTTGTCACGCCTTAGATAAACCAAGATCTTACCTACTGACTTGGCCTGAGAAGCATCTCACCTCTGAGCAAGAGTCTGAATTCAATGCCCTTCTAAAACGTCGCTTAACCGGTGAGCCTGTGGCTTACATTATCGGTGAGCGTGAGTTTTGGTCACTGCCGTTAAAAGTTTCCCCTTCTACATTAATCCCACGCCCAGATACCGAGCGTTTGGTTGAAGTAGCGTTGGATAAAACCTTTGGCAAGCAAGGCGCGATTCTCGATTTAGGGACAGGTACAGGTGCTATCGCGTTAGCATTGGCGTCTGAGATGCCGAATCGACAGGTGACGGGTATTGATCTTCGCCCTGAAGCGCAGCAGCTTGCGACAGAGAATGCACAGCGTCTCAACATCACCAATGCGACTTTTTTGCATGGTAGTTGGTTTGAGCCTTTGAGCTCTGAAGGCGTTGTGAAATTCTCTCTGATTGTTTCTAACCCGCCATACATTGAGAAGAATGATCCTCATTTGTCTCAAGGCGATGTGCGTTTTGAGCCGATCACAGCACTGGTTGCTGAAGAGAAAGGGCTTGCAGATATTCGATACATTTCTGAAAACGCACGTGGCTTTTTGGAAAATGAAGGTTGGTTAGCATTTGAACACGGCTATGACCAAGGTTTGGCAGTTCGTGAGATTATGCAGGCGCTCGGTTATCTCGATGTTGTCACAGAGAAAGATTACGGTGGTAATGACCGAGTGACATTGGGTCGTTACTGTTCATAGTTAGTGATTGTTAATCGTCTTGTGAGCAATGGATGATGAACTTGCTAAATTGATACCTTTAACTCGACAATACATTTAACCCGATAATGCATTTAGCGCAGAAATACAGAGATTTTATGCAGAACTACAGAGCATTAACGGGTATTGTGAGGCTCGTGTTAACGAAAGCACATATAAAAATATAAAGGAATACCATGTACGAAGGTCTAAAACATTTTCACCTATTAACGATTGCTATAAGTGCGCTACTTCTCTCGATTCGTTTCGCTCTTATGATGGCTAACTCACCTAAGCTTAAGCATCCTTTCTTGCAGCGTTTCCCTCATATCAATGACTCGTTGCTATTGCTATCGGGTATTGGTTTGATTTTCATCACTGGCTTTATTCCATTTACACCAGCAGCACCATGGTTAACCGAAAAACTAACTTGTGTTATGGCTTACATCGCATTAGGTTTCTTTGCGCTTAAGCTAGGTAAAAACAAGCTACTGAGAGTATTCTCTTTCTTTGGTGCGCTTGGCTGGTTAGCGATGGCAGGCAAAATCGCAATGACCAAGACACCAACATTTTTCGGTTAATTATCTCCTTATTTCGGTTAACTATCTATGTACGAATTTTTTGATGAAGACTTTGACCAGCTAGAATTAGCTGAAGGTGCATTGATCTTAAATAAAGCGATTAACCCAGAAACTCAAGACAGTTGGGCAGAGCAAGAGCTGGCGAGATTGTTAAAAGACGCCGAGTTTGCTTTGGTTAATGAAACCGATGAACAGCAGAAGTTTGAATCTTTTATTCGACTATTCTTTTATGAATGGGGTTTTGCTGGCGATAAAGATGCGTATTTCTCTTCGGAAAACGCGTTCATCGATAAAGTGCTTGAGAGAAAGAAAGGCATTCCAGTGAGTCTGGGGGCGATCTTTCTTTTTCTAGGTCGCAAGCTAGGCTTTCCTGTAGAGGGCGTCTCTTTCCCGACTCAATTCTTACTTAAAGTAAGTTGGTACGGGCAAGCTGCAGCCTACATTAACCCTTATAACGGTGAGTACGTTGGCGAACAAACGCTGCGAGCATGGCTAATTGGCCATGATGGCCCATTAGCTAAGGTGAAACCTGAGCACCTAGAAGTCGCCGACCACCCAACGATTATTGGTAAGTGGTTAGCCCTGCTCAAGAGTGCACTGCTGCGAGAAGAGCGTTATACACTTGCATTGAAGTGTACCGATCTTGCGTTAACGTTTGTGCCGGATGATCCGTATGAAATCCGTGACCGCGGTTTTATCTATCAGCAGCTAGACTGTCACCAAGTGGCCGTAACCGATTATCAATACTTTATCGACCAATGCCCAGATGACCCTGCATCTGAGTTACTGAAATCTCAAGTGAACGTCATGAACGAAAAGACAGTGGTAGTTCACTAATTAATAATTATTTAGAGAGAATATGATGGAACAAAAAACAGTTCACATTGGCGATATGCCAATTGCTAACGACAAGCCATTTACGCTATTTGCAGGCATGAACGTTCTTGAATCTCGCGATCTTGCTATGCAGATCTGTGAGCACTATGTAAAAGTAACCGAGAAGCTGGGCATCCCTTACGTATTTAAGGCGTCTTTTGATAAAGCGAACCGCAGCTCAGTTCATTCATACCGTGGTCCAGGAATGGAAGAAGGTCTCAAAATCTTCCAAGAGCTGAAAGATACTTTCGGCGTGAAGATCATTACTGATATCCACACAGAAGCTCAAGCTCAGCCTGTTGCGGATGTGGTTGATGTAATCCAACTACCTGCATTCCTAGCTCGTCAAACTGATCTTGTTGAAGCAATGGCTAAGACTGGCGCAGTAATCAACGTGAAGAAGCCTCAGTTCATGAGCCCGAATCAAGTTGGCAACATCGTTGATAAGTTCGCTGAGTGCGGTAATGACAACATCATCCTTTGTGAGCGTGGCGCTTGCATGGGTTACGATAACCTTGTTGTGGATATGCTTGGCTTTGGCGTAATGAAGAAGTCTTCAAACGGTAGCCCAATCATCTTCGACGTGACGCACTCTCTACAAATGCGTGACCCATCAGGTGCTGCATCTGGCGGTCGTCGTGAGCAAACGGTTGAACTTGCTAAAGCGGGTCTTGCTACGGGTATTGCGGGTCTGTTCATTGAAGCTCACCCAAACCCAGACCAAGCTCGTTGTGATGGCCCATCTGCGCTACCTCTAGACAAACTAGAGCCGTTCTTGAAGCAGATGAAAGCACTTGATGACCTTATCAAAGGCTTTGAGCATATTGATATTAAATAATTGAGATGGATGTGAAGTAACGGAAACGTTATTTAACAAAGTTGATCTAAGAAAGCCCAGTTCTCTGAATTGGGCTTTTTTTTATCTCGTAAAATCAGCCGAACATAAACCGTTCATTTAAAGAGTTGTTAACGTGGCGGGTTATTACCTAAGAAACTCTTATATGAGTGTGAGGTCAGTCCTGTTTGCAGTAAATTGCTGATATTCATCACACTTTGTAAGTAAACGATTGCTTGTGATGCAGGGGAAGTTTGAGTGTAATCTCATAATTTTGTTACACTTAACTGTTGACCTATGCGTGACCAATTCGACATAAATATGAAATCGTCGTGTTACATCTAGAATGTTAATTTAAGATTAGTCATGTTGAAGTCTTATTGTTCGAACTCCAGGAAAGGGGTCGCAATAGATTATAAAAAGCAGTGGATTCCCTAAAAAGTTCAAAGGTATGACAATGAAGCAACGCCTTATTCTAAAGACAGCACTAAGTGCTGCAATTCTAGCTACTCTAGCTGGGTGTGCGTCTCAATCAGCTCATGATTGGAACCAAGACGAAACTTACAAGCTAACGATTCTTCACACAAACGATAACCATGGTCGTTTCTGGCAGAATAAATATGGCGAATACGGCATGTCTGCACGTAAAACGCTAGTTGACCAACTTCGTTCAGAAGTTGAAGCAGAAGGCGGTAGCGTGTTGCTTCTATCTGGCGGTGACATCAACACGGGTGTTCCAGAGTCAGACCTTCAGGACGCAGAACCTGATTTTAAAGGTATGAACAAAATTGGTTACGATGCAATGGCATTGGGTAACCACGAGTTTGATAACTCTTTAGACGTACTAGAAAAGCAGATTGACTGGGCTAATTTCCCAATGCTATCTGCAAACATCTACGATAAAGCGACAGGTGAACGTAAGTTCCAAGCTTACGAGATGTTCGAAAAGCAAGGCATCAAGATTGCGGTTATTGGTTTAACAACTGAAGATACCCAAAAGATTGGTAACCCTGAATTTATCGCAGGCATCGACTTCCGTGATCCTAAAGAAGAAGCGAAGAAGCTAATCGCTGAACTTAAAGAAACAGAAAAACCGGATCTAATCTTTGCTGTGACTCATATGGGTCACTACGAAAATGGCCAACGTGGTGTTAATGCTCCGGGTGATGTCGCACTTGCTCGTTACCTAAACGAAGGCGATCTAGACATGATCGTTGGTGGTCACTCTCAAGAGCCTGTATGTATGGAAGGCCCTAACGTTGCGAAGAAAAACTTCAAGCCGGGTGATGAGTGTAAGCCTGACGTACAGAACGGTACTTACATCGTTCAAGCTCACGAGTGGGGCAAGTACGTAGGTCGTGCTGATTACGAATTCCGTAATGGCGAGCTAGAGATGGTGAGCTACGACCTGATTCCAGTTAACCTTAAGAAGAAAGTTAAGATCGACGGTAAGAAGCAACGTGTTCTTATTCAAGATGAAATCGCACAAGACCCAGAGCTACTTGAATTCCTACGTCCTTTCCAAGAGCAAGGTCAGGCACAGCTAGAAGTTCAAATCGCTGAGACAAATGGCAAGCTTGAAGGCGATCGTAACGTCGTTCGTTTCCAACAGACCAACCTAGGTCGTTTGATTGCGACTTCTCACATGGAGCGTGCAAAAGCAGACTTCGCTGTGATGAACTCTGGTGGCGTTCGTGACTCAATTGAAGCCGGTAATGTTACTTACAAAGATGTACTGAAGGTACAGCCTTTTGCAAACATCCTGACTTACACAGACATGACGGGTAAAGAAGTTCTGGATTACCTAAATGTAGTGGCAACTAAACCAATCGATTCTGGTGCTTACGCTCAGTTTGCTGGAATCTCTATGACAGTAGCGAACGGTGAAGTATCGAATGTATTCATCGGTGGCAAACAGCTTCGTCTAGACGAAACTTACCGTTTCACAGTACCAAGCTTTAACGCTGCTGGTGGTGACGGTTACCCTAAACTGTCTGATCACCCAGGTTACGTAAATACTGGTTTTGTTGATGCTGAAGTACTGAAAGAGTACCTAGAAGCAAACAGCCCGGTTGACGTGAACAAGTACGCGCCTTCAGGCCAAATGGTTTACAAGTAATTGTATCAATAGGTGCTAAATTAGATTGACTCTAGCACCATGATAAATTTAACTAAAGCGACGCCTTGGCGTCGCTTTTTGTTTATCTATCGTTTGGATTTGTTATGACCCCTGCAATCAATCTCGCCAAGAAAAAGAAAATCGCTCATAGTGTGCACCAGTATCATCATGATGCGAATAATACGAACTATGGTTTAGAAGCCGTTGAAGCGCTTGGTCAAGATCCCAAACGTGTATTCAAAACGCTGTTGTTCTGCTTGAATGGTGTGGCGAAAGATTTGGCGGTTGCCGTTATTCCTGTCGACCAGAAGCTAAATCTAAAGCTTGCCGCTAAAGCAGCGAAAGGCAAAAAAGCAGAGATGGCCGATCCTGAGATTGCTCAGAAAACCACGGGTTATGTTGTTGGTGGCATTAGTCCGCTTGGACAGAAGAAAGCACTGCCTACCTTCGTTCATTCCAGTGCGACAGATTTTGAAACGATATGTGTGAGTGCAGGTAAGCGTGGGCTAGAGATTGAATTAGACCCAAAAGACTTAACATTTCTGACTCGCGGCCAGTTTGCTGATTTATGTTTATAGATTGTCGTCGTCATGATGATAAAACTATCGAATGACCAACAAAAACGCCCGCTAGACTAATCTAGCGGGCGTTTTTATATCGAGAGTCTCGTCTTACTGATTCAGACTACTTCTTCAGACCTAAAGTACCACCAACACGCTTTGGTGCAGGTTTGTTCGGTCTGTTTGAATCTTGGCTGCGGTTTGCCGGCTTCCCGCTTCTACGATCGGTATTATCGCGATCTGTGCGATTGCGATCCGAACGATTTCTATCTGAATTAGAACGCTCTGAACGAGAGTTCGATTTCCAGTTCTCGGTATTACCACCGCTTTCACCATTCGATGAATTGCGGCCACGCTTTGAATTAGGTGCATGACGGAATTCATCCGCATTGTTACCGCGGTAGGTGCGTGTACGGTTCTCGTTTTGATTACGGCGCGCTGTTGAAGCTTGGTTCTCTTCACGGCTATCAAAAAGTTTCGCGTCAGTCGCTTTGCGAATGCGTTGACCTTTCGCGTTCATTTTTGACGCATCTTCCGTACTTACTGAGCCTTCACACATCGCTAAAATTTCAGTGATCTCTTCGTCGCTCAGGTAGCGCCATTTGCCGTTAGGAATACCGTCTAGTGAGATATTCATAATACGAACACGACGCAGTTTAAATACTTCATAACCGAGCGCTTCACACATACGGCGAATTTGGCGGTTAAGGCCTTGTGTTAGCGTAATTCGGAATGAGAACTTAGTCTCTTTCTCTACTTTACATGGCAAAGTGACTGTATCGAGAATGTGAACGCCAGCGCCCATTTGCTTCAAGAATTCCGTCGTAATCGGCTTATCTACACGCACCACGTATTCTTTCTCGTGGTTGTTACCTGCACGTAGGATCTTGTTTACGATGTCGCCGTCATTGGTTAGGAAGATAAGGCCATCAGAAGGCTTATCTAGACGACCAATCGGGAAAATGCGCTTGTGGTGGCCAATAAAGTCGACGATGTTGCCAGGAATATCACGCTCAGTCGTACAGGTGATACCTGTTGGTTTATTGAGAGCAATGTAAATCGGCTTCTCTTTTGAGCGAACAGGCTTATTGTCGATCTCAACATCATCACCTGGCAAGACTTTAGTACCCATTTCAGGGATCTTACCGTTAATAGTAACTCGGCCTGCATCAATCAGTTTATCGGCTTCGCGGCGTGAGCAAAAACCAGTTTCACTGATGTATTTATTAAGGCGTTTAGCTTGGGATTCTTGTGACATGATATTCTCTTAGCGTTTCACAACGGAAATGTAGATAAACAAAAAGCAACCTTTGGATAGTTGCTTTGAGTTGAAATTCGTTAACTGAGGTAATTTTAGCACTTGGTGTGAGTCTAGGCACGAAATATCGATCTTGATGCAAAATCGTTACTAGTCCATTTATCTATCTCAACCTATTAACTGGTGCGTTTTTGATGGCGCTCTCTGTTCTCTAGCTTTTTCTCATTACTCTTTCTGAGCATTACGTAGACTGCGCCCGTACCACCATGAAATTGCTGAGCAGAATGAACACATTGAACGTCGTTGATTTGTGTTAGCCAATTTGCCACGTAGCTTTTCATCATTGCAGGTGGATTCGAACGCTCACCCTTACCATGAACAATGATGACGGTACGAACATCCATTCTTAAACACTGACGCAAAAATGAAAGCACTTCGTTACGTGCGTCTTTCAGTGTTTTCCTATGAAGGTCGAGCTTGGCTTGAATAGGGTATTTTCCTAGGCGCAGCTTTTTGTATACGCCTTCTTGTACACCGTCTTTTTTATAAGCAACAACATCGTCTGGCTTGATCATTGGCGAATAGTCTAATGATAAGTAGTCTTTCTCGTCGTCAGACAGCCACATAGCGGCTTCACGCTTAGCAAGGTGAGATTCGGTGACTCGGTGTACTTTCTGGTGTTCAGCGGTGTCATGGTCGATACGTTTAACATCGCCCATCATTTCTTGGAATAGATCTAAGTCATCATCATGAGACATAGTGTGTATCTCAAGTTGGAGAAGGATAGGGTAAGTATACCTAAGTTGAGGTTAGGTTTAAAAATGAAAAAACCGGAGAAGACAATAAGTCTGCTCCGGTGCAAAGCGTTTTGACATTTACTTATAAAGTAAAAGAATACTTAAAAGTAAATGATTTAGGCAGAGCGATTCTAGTGAGGAGATTTTTCAGTCATAACTTTGTATATGAAGAAGCCTCCATAAAACATCATGAGACCCAGAGCCCCGAAGATTACTATCATTGAAGATAGTCCCACCGCATTACCAAATAGGAGATCTAGCCAAAAGTCCATGTGTATACCTCAAAGTTATATGACATGGCTTAGTGTATTAACAAGCATTATCAATTCACTGATCTGGATCAATCCTGTTTCATAAGTTAAATACTTGTTGGTAACTGTGTGTTTTTCGTCACATCATGCTCGTTGTTGTATGTCTTTTGTTCGAACGATTCAAAATCGCAATAAATATGAGAAAAAGCCCTTGCGGATAAATTCAGAACCCGTATTATACGCTCCATCGACAGGCAATGAGCCAGTTAGATATCTCGGTGAATAGCGCAGCTTGGTAGCGCATCTGGTTTGGGACCAGAGGGTCGGGGGTTCGAATCCCTCTTCACCGACCACATTAAAGAAAGCCGTAGCAGAGATGCTACGGCTTTTTTGTATTTGGGATTTCTACATTCTAACTGCATTGACTGTTTATGGTTGAGGGCAGAGAGTTAGGTCTATTGGACAAACTCATTTGTCGCAACGTTGTTCTTAACCCAGATCAAAGCTTGTAAGCGATTCTTCACCTTGATCTTTTTGAATGTATTGTGAAGGTGTGCTTTAACTGTATTCTCACTGACATAGAGTGTGTCCGCAATTTGCGTGTTAGATGCGCCATCACCGAGTAGTTTGATGATCTGCTGTTCGCGTTTGGTCAGCTTGAGGTAATGAGGGCTGGTTTTGGCGCATTGTCTGTCTCTATAAAAACGGATGTATTTATAGATCAGCTTTCTGCTCATCCACATCTCGCCTTGCAAAATGCAGTTAAAGCCGGCCACGAGCTTTTCAAGGGTGTCCGACGTATAAAAAATGCCGACAAGATACTGCCATTTAAGCATTTCAGAGTGCGGGAAATCGCCTGGTGTATTGAGTAGCACTTCATGGACATCACTTGCTACGTCATCTCTGAGCTCCTGGTATTTCTCAATGTATTGCTTACTCATTGTCGGGAAATCAATAATAATCAGAACTAAGTCATCGTTTTTTAGGGATTTAGCACTGAGCCTTTCCGGTGATATGAGTTTTATGTTCAGGTTAACTTTCTGTTCTATAGACTCTTTTAGTAGTATCGATTGTAAATTGTTCTCCGCAAGTAAAATGGTGTTATGAGCCTCCAGTTTAGCCATGTGGAACTCCTTTTCTTAACTCATTACTTGAACTTTAGGTGTTTTAGTTTAAAGCACGTATTGTTATTTTGCTAATTTTTAAAGCTAATTATTCATCAAATTTATGAAATTAATTTAATAGTATTGTCGAAGGTAAAATAATACTTAAGTAGAAAGAGGGAATTACCGAGATTTATGGTTTTATTTTATTGATTGTACAGTCTTTATGAATTTTCCAGATCCCCTTGTTTGGGTGAAGTTTTATAGTGGCAGGAAACTGATTTATATTAATAATCAACGTTGTAATACCACTATTCGTATTCTGGTTGAAATTAGAGTTGGTGTTCGTACTCAACGTTAATGAAGATGCCACACTGTTATTTATGGTCAGAATAAGACTTTTATTTTTTATCAGGCACTGTACTGAATTTAAATCAGAAGAAAATCCATTAAAATGGAAAGAAATAAATAAAACGGCGATCAACGCCGTTTTAATATATGCACTCTTTATCATATTAATTCTGATAAATTATACCGACATTACCACTTGCGCCATTACCTGAAACGAGAGCAGTATCATAAGAGGTTTGTTCAATCATAAATTGGTTTGAACTGCTGTTTGTTAAGCTAACAATGGCATCTGAATGAGATCCTGTTTGTAACGTGAATACTCGGTTATCGCTACTGCTCACGAGATCGATATCGACATAGTTATCGTCGCCACCACCAACATCGGTGTTGACTATCGTTTGAACATAGTTATTATCGCCGCTGATATCGATGTCTACATCATTATTATCAACACTCGCGTTACTAAACTCGGTATAGGTTGTATTGGAGTTACCAGAGACATTCACATCAGCTTCATTGTAGTCAGCACCACCTAGAGCATTGACGACAGAGATGTTCTCGTTACCCACTTGTGTAACTCGTAAATCATTGCTTCGACCATAAGGTTGAACTGTAATTTGGGCTTGGTTACTAACACCATCTTGATCAACCCAGGCGTTGTTGTTTACATAGCGTAACTTAACGTGAGCTTCATTGAGATTGCCATCTTGTTGAACCACTACGTCAGAGTTATAGCTAGCATGTGTGTCAACTAGTGCAACATGCCCATCAGTAACACCAGACGTGTTCTGGTTAATGGTGACATTGGCATTATTGCCACTACCCATTTGCCAAACGGCAGTATTATCCATCGCTAAAGGTTGAATACCGGCTACTGTCGATGATATGCCAAGATCGGTTGTTCCTTCTATTGTCCCCAACGCTGGCTCAGAGGCTGGAAAAGGAGCAGGTAAATTATCTGCGTATGCTGCATTAAAGCCCAGAATAGCACCGACTATAATTCCAATTTGTGTAACTTTCATAAGTTGTATCCTTATACATTTCCATGTCGACGTTGTTGCTGCTTCACAGAGAAGCAACGGTGAATCAAGCTTTCCATACTGCGCGCTAATTGGCTTGATTGATGTGAATTCTCATTGAGCTAGACGCTTTCACTAAAGCAAAGTCGTTGCCGTCTTGAGAAATTCCTAAATTACTTCTTCCAGAACCAACCAAATAAGCAGTATTGCCATTGCCTTTTTGGTCAATGCTCAGCTGACTACTCTGTCTTGAGAAGTTAGCTTGTCCGATAACTGCTAAATTGTTATTCCCGTCTTGGGAAATAAGCGCTTCAGAATTTACTCCGAGTTGCCCAATTGCGGCATCGTTATTTGAACCATTCTGGTCTATTAAGGCGGTATTATTGCGCCCTGTTTGACCAATGTATGCGGAGTTAGAACTTCCGCTTTGCGTTATCTTCGCTCTGTTGTTCGCGGTAATACCAGGACTGCGTTGCTTTATTATTGCTATTGAATCAGTAGCATTAGATATATTTAATTCTGAATAATTATCTAAATCTCCAGAAGAGAAGCTTTCTAAATAATTATAATCATTGACTATATCTTGATTAACATTATGTAAAAAATCCCCTTCTATATCTGACGCGATAGCATTATTAAAACCTCCTGATAAAAAATATAAACAAGTTAAGCTGATAAGTGATGCTTTCCCAATTACCATCATCTTTACCTTAAAGTGTTCGTGATTATGATCCCTACGAAAATAAACTGCGTAGGGAATGAGTGAACCTTTGTCTTATCGAAATCCTAGGCCTTGAATTTACGAACAGCTATAAACTTAAAGTTGAAAATATTTAGTTGTTCATATGAAATTTAATTAGTATTTGACCGAATCCTACCAACCTTAGTTAATCAATTCCCTTCAGTAATTAATTCGAAAGTTTATATATGCCACTGTAAGCATGAATTACGCTTTATTCAGTTTCAACGAATCACATTCTCATTTTGTAAATAGACTTTGAATGGGAGCACATATGAAAATCAAGCTGCTTACAATAACTCTGCTTTCCTTTGCTCTTCATGCAGAAGAAAAGAGTCATGGTCTTGAAAATGCTGCTCCTTTAGAAAATGGACAAAAACTTGAGGACTCGACAAATAATCTTAAGGAAAAATTCAATGACTTCAGTGAAGTCGATGGAATCATTGTGGACAGAACCATTACGCGGTTGGGAGAGGATTTCTATTTTTTCTTCTCGCAATCGCTCAATGATAGTTATCCCGACCTTAAGGAAAATTTGACGGTAAAAGAAAGGCCAACGGCGTTATCAGGAAGCATCATAGAGGTTCAACACTCTAGAAAACCGATCTTCCGTACGGCGTTGTCCCCTGGTCGTAGACAAGCGAAAGAACGCGCTGCCGATGCAACACGAGTGGTTGGGAATTACATCATCCGATGGCAAGCGGAACGGATCTTTCAGGACACTTACGATCTAGACCATGATGAATTTTAAGGAGCCAAGGATGTCGATATGTTTCAGAAAGGCTGTGCTTATTGTGTTGCTCGCTTCGCCTTCGGTTTACTCGAGCGAGTTAGTTTACACGCCCGTAAACCCAAGTTTTGGCGGAAATGCTTTAAACAGCTCTCACCTTTTTAATCACGCTAATGCCATCAATGATTTTGAAGACCCTAATGCTAGGGATATTTTTGATGAACAAGAGTCTGCGTTAGATCGCCTAGCTTCGAGTTTAGAGTCCCGTTTAATTAGCCAATTGCTTGCTGACGTGGGTAATGGAAACACGGGGCAGTTGGAAACTGATGATTTTTTCCTGAATATTGTGGATGATTCCGGGACTTTGTTGGTTCAAATCGTCGATAAAGAGACTGGGGAATCGACAGAAATCAGTGTCTCTGGATTAAACCCCGACCTCTAATCACAAGGATTGTGTTATGAAATCGATCATTATCGTCTTCTTGACCTTTGTGTTGGGAGGGTGCACTTACTCTATGCAAATTCCAGAGACTTCTGAAACGCCAAAGTTGATGCCGAGAGGATCGACTTATACGGACCTGATCTCATTACCTCAGCCTCGCGGTAAAATACTTGTTTCGGTTTATGATTTTAGAGATCAAACGGGACAGTATAAACCTCAGCCAAACAGTAACTTTTCGACAGCGGTACCACAGGGTGGAACGTCTTTACTGACCACGGCATTGATAGATTCCCAGTGGTTTGTTCCTCTAGAGCGTGAAGGGCTCCAGAACTTGTTGACGGAACGTAAGATCATTCGTGCTGCTCAGAAAAAAGACAAGGTAGTGAACAATCACGGAGCCGACTTAACATCGTTGAGCTCTGCGAATATCGTTATTGAAGGCGGTATTGTTGCTTATGACTCTAATATTGTTACAGGTGGGGCTGGTGCGAAGTATCTTGGCATTGGTGGCTCAGGGCAGTATAGAACCGATCAAGTGACAGTTAACTTAAGAGCCGTTGATGTAAGAACAGGGCAAGTTCTGTTGAGTGTGACTACGACAAAAACCATTTCATCACATGAGATAGGATTCGGCGCATTCAGGTTTGTTGACTACAAAGAACTATTAGAAGTTGAAATGGGCTACAGCCAAAATGAACCCGTTAATATCGCTGTGATGTCAGCGATTGATGCTGCGGTAATACATCTTATTGTAAAAGGCATGAAGCGTGGAATGTGGTCGCCGGGTGATCCTAATGCACTACAAAATCCAATTATTGCTCGTTATTCCGAAGAGAGCGCCGACATATTGTAAGCAACCGAGTAAGCAGCAAAATAGGGCTATGCGGAAAACGGACCTTTCCCTTAGCCCTGTTTTTTTCTTCAAGCAACTCAATGATCAATTCACATCGCACGTAATATCTTTTATCGGTGTTTCCGAGGTAACAAAACAAACATACGCTTCCGCTGGCTTATTCGGGCCTATTCGAATGTAACCTGCCTTTATTTCATCTTCATCAAACGTCACCGAGTGAGAGCTTCCCGTTTGGTTGTCGTAAAAGTTTGCTTCAAAATTGTTGTTCATTTGGCTTGCGATACGGTTTCGTGTTGTAGATGTTGTGAACGTAATATTGGCGCAGCGCATCGGTGGTTTCTCTGTAATCAAAAACTGTCCGCTTTCTTTATCTAATACACCGCCTTTGGTATCCGGTTGTATGTCTATCGCCTGAAACTGTTCGATGGTGCATGTTTCTTTGGCTGAGGCTATTGAGGGCATCAGCATCGTGAGGGCTAAAGGGAAAGCAAAAAGTACTGGTTTCATTAGAACAACGCCATAGGTAAAAAGAGCGAAAGATAATAGCACTGCAATGGTGCTATTAAATGTAAAGATTCTGTTATTAAGGAAATGCTTTTATAACGAAAACAAAATGAGGTTGAGCATCGTTAGCTTTTTTAGCTAGTCTCAAATTGACATTGGGCTGATTGGCTTTGTGATTGCTGAATGACACTGAAGCCTTTCTTTTCTAATAACTGTATAAGGTTACCTTCTCCAATTAGGTGCAAGGTACCAACTACTATCATGTAGTTCCCTTTAGTCTTAAGCTTCCAATCATTGGAGGATAGTTTGTTTGCCCAGTCTATGTTGCGATCGGTTAAGAATGCTTTCTCAAGTTCAGGCGACATCTCTGACAGTTCTGAGAAGGCTTCCAGCTTCGCTAAATCACCCGCTTTCCAGCTTTCAATCAGGCAATGAACCACGCGATCAGTTTGGTCAAATTCTTCAAGGCTACTGACTAACCACTCTTTACCGTCGTCCTTTTGTTTTGTCATCAGGTCTATTTGGAATTGCAGAGGCTCCAAACTGATAACCGGAACATCTTGGGTAGTCGCTTTGTTCGCTAGCGTCGCATCAACGCCGCTGGCGGAGCCATAACCAAGGTTTTTTAACTGCTGCATTTGTATGGAGAGAGAAGTTGCCCAAGGCGGTGAGCGAAGCAGTTGTTGCGTCGGCATGCCCAATGATTTTGATATGTCGGTTAATAATTGCAGCTGTTCTGTATTGAGTACATCGGCAGTCGTGAGTTTGTTGCGGGGATATACAACACCATCAGACTTTCTGATATCCGTTTCGATAATTAAGCCATCACTGTTTTTTAGCGCGTCGGTGATCGCCGAAGGAAGGGGGTACATACTCTCGTCTCCAACGTGCACTGAACCTAAGATAGTGAGTGTCAGATCATCCTTTTGTGCTTGCCAATAAAGGGGCTCGGCGACCGCTTGCCTAGCTGAAAAAGCGAGAACGAATAAAACCATGTACCAGAGTGGACGCAAAGGGAGCTCCTTAAGGAAGTATTAAACTCGTTAAAATCGATTTTGACGGTGTTTTTTTACGGTTTTTTTTGAGAACAATGTCACGTTGTTTGTACGAAAAGTATAACAATACGCTGAAACTCTAAATCCTTTCTGACTACCAATGACACGATTTTATGAAATCGGTAAAAAAGATTGTGATTCATTTCTCAAATTTTACGTCAAAATTAAAATGACGGAAGTGCCGTTGCTTGTAACTTGATGATTTTATTTAAATTAAATTTATCAATATTTTTGAGATTTGAAGCCGATCACTTTATTAGCTCGATTTAATTCACGGTAAAAAATAAGCCCATATAGTTTGTCTAACTTTCGAAGCGCTCCATTTTGCTTCTTACTCAATTTTTAATTTATGGGTGAATACGATGTTGAAGAGAAACTTACTATCTGTAGCGGTATTGGCTGGCCTAACAGGTTGTGCAGTAACGCAAGCACCAGAACAAAAAGTAGTGAATGCACTGGCTGATAATCTTGATGTTCAGTACGAAATTCTAACTAATCATGGTGCGAATGAAGGCTTGGCTTGTCAGGACCTAGGTGCTGAATGGGCGTCATGTAATAAAGTGAACATGACGCTAACCAATGACGGTGAAGCGATTGACTCTAAAGATTGGAGCATCTACTTCCACAGTATTCGTCTTATTTTAGATGTTGATAATGAGCAATTTAAGATCACTCGCGTTACTGGTGACCTTCACAAGCTAGAACCTACTGAAAAATTTGACGGCTTTGCGGCTGGTGAAGAAGTGGTTCTTCCGTTAACGAGTGAATACTGGCAACTGTTTGAAACTGACTTTATGCCAGGTGCATTCGTGACGGCGCCAAACGCAGAACCTAAGATGATTGCATCATTGAATACAGAAGATGTTGCATCGTTCGTAACTGGTCTAGAGGGTAATAACCTTAAGCGTACGCCTGATGATAATAACGTAATGGCGACAGCGGTGACGCGTTTTGAAAAGAATGCTGATCTAGCAACGCAAGACGTATCAACTACTTTACTACCAACGCCAATGTCGGTAGAAGCCGGTGAAGGTTCAGTTAGCATTGCTGGTGGTATTGCCCTACCTAAAGACGCATTCGACGCTGAGCAATTCGCAGCAATTGAAGAACGTGCAGATGTGGTAAACGTAGATGTGAGTGGCGACCTACCTGTGAGTGTCGCTGTTGTTCCTACTCAGTTTACGGGTGATTTAGCGAAATCTGGCGCTTATGAACTAAGCATCTCGGAAGAGGGGATTGCAATTAAAGCGTTTGATAAAACGGGTGCTTTCTACGCAGTTCAGTCTATTTTTGGCCTAATAGATAGTCAGAACGCTGAATCATTACCACAACTGTCAATTAAAGATGCGCCGCGCTTTGATTATCGTGGTGTGATGGTGGACGTTGCTCGAAACTTCCACTCAAAAGATGCCATCCTAGCAACGCTAGATCAAATGGCGGCATACAAGATGAATAAACTGCACCTTCACCTAACGGATGATGAAGGTTGGCGTTTAGAAATTCCAGGTTTACCAGAGCTAACGGATGTAGGGTCTAATCGTTGTTTTGATTTGGATGAACAAAGCTGCTTACTGCCTCAGCTAGGTTCTGGTCCAACAACAGACAACTTTGGCTCTGGTTTCTTTAGTAAAGCGGATTACGTCGAGATCCTAAGCTACGCTAAAGCGCGCAGCATCGAAGTTATCCCTGAAATTGATATGCCAGCGCACGCTCGTTCAGCTGTGGTATCAATGGAAGCGCGTTACACTCGTCTCATGGCGGAAGGCAAAGAAGCAGAAGCGAACGAATACCGCTTGATGGATCCGCAAGATACATCGAATGTAACCACGGTTCAGTTCTACGATAAGCAAAGCTTCATTAACCCATGTATGGAGTCATCAACTCACTTCGTCGATAAAGTAATCTCTGAAGTGGCGGCAATGCACCAAGAAGCGGGCGTACCGCTAACGACTTGGCACTTCGGCGGCGATGAAGCGAAAAACATCAAGTTAGGCGCAGGCTTACAAGATATTAATGCAGAAGATAAAGTGGCTTGGAAAGGCAACATCGATTTGTCTAAGCAAGATAAGCCGTTCCAACAATCACCACAATGTCAGTCATTGATCGCTGATGGTACTGTAAGCGATTTCGGTCATCTACCAAGCCACTTCGCAGAACAGGTTTCTAAGATTGTTGCTGAGAAGGGTATTCCCCACTTCCAAGCATGGCAAGATGGTCTGAAATACAGCGAAGGCGAGGAAGCATTTGCGACCGAAAGTACACGCGTGAACTTCTGGGACGTTCTTTACTGGGGCGGAACTTCATCAGTATACGATTGGTCAGCAAAAGGGTATGACGTGATTGTCTCTAACCCAGACTACGTATACATGGATATGCCATACGAAGTTGATGCAGCTGAGCGTGGTTACTACTGGGCAACACGTGCAACCGATACTCGTAAGATGTTTGGCTTCGCACCAGAAAACATGCCACAAAACGCAGAAACATCATTAGACCGTGATGGCAATGGTTTTACTGGTAAAGGTGAGGTTGAAGCGAAACCTTTCTACGGTCTGTCAGCTCAACTTTGGTCAGAAACAGTACGTACTGACGAGCAATATGAATACATGGTGTTCCCTCGCGTATTGGCAGCAGCAGAGCGCGCATGGCACCGAGCAGATTGGGAAAACGACTACAAGGTTGGTGTTGAATACTCTCAAGAAACTAACTTAGTGAATAAGCAAGCGTTGAACAGCGACTTTAATCGCTTCGCGAATATTCTTGGTCAACGTGAGCTAGCTAAGCTAGAAAAAGCGGGTATTGATTACCGACTACCAGTTCCAGGTGCGAAGGTTGTTGACGGTAAGCTAGCGATGAACGTTCAATTCCCAGGCGTAGAGCTTCAATACTCAGCTGATGGTGAAAACTGGCTAACGTATGATGAGCAACAACGTCCATCGGTTTCTGGCGAAACTTACATCCGCTCTATCTCTGAAAGTGGCGAGAAAGTAAGTCGAGTGACTTCGGTAAAATAATCGATAAGCAACATTAATAGAAAAGCTCCCTAGCTATTGTCTTATTTAGATAAAAGTGGGAGCTTTTTTTTCGTCCAAACTAAGTTAGGCACTTCTCTTAAGCTGAAACATATAGAAATACTCTTTGTTTATATCGTCAACAATGCACATAAGGTGAGTTCCATCGCAAAAGTGACGCGCTTCTCATTATTCTCTTCAAAAAATAAGTCCTCCATAAAAAACTCTAAATCAAGTGTGATTGAACTAACTCATTCTAATTTCGCGACGTGAAATAATGTGATCTGGATCTGTGTGTTTTTTTGTCTTGAGTTTTTTATCAATTTTTATATTTTTAAGAGATTGATTTTAAAGTATTAAATAACTTTTTCTTTTTTGACAGTGAGAGAGATCACTCTGCCCAGTCTTTTATTTTTAAACGCGAATTAATTCGAGCAACATAGATTTCATGCCAGGGAGGCTACCAACTACTCAAGCGGTGAAGGTGAATGATGTACCGAAGATGTGCCGCTGAAAAAATTAAACTAAGGCAGTTTACTATGAAAAAAATTATCGCTCTAAGTGCTCTTTCTCTTGCTTTCGCTTCTAGTGCTTTTGCTGGTTCTTCTTACGTAACGGGTAACATCCAAATTCATGACGATGGCCGTATCCACGGTTCTGACATGACTTCTACGCTAGAAGCTGGTCACACGTTTGACAACTCTCTAGGCGGTTTCACGGTTTATTCTGAGTTTGATGGTATCCAACTGGGCAAACTTGAATCTGAAAATGGCGGCGCAGGTAATACTACTCCAGGCATCACTGTAGGTGGTGAGCAAGCTTTCAACATCACTGACAACCTATGGGTTGCTGCGGGTTACCAACACCTATTCTCTGCAGGCGAAAGCATTCAGTTCCGTCCATTAGTTAAGATCGGTTACAACTTCGATAACGGCATCTCTATTAGCAACCGTACTCGTGCACACATCGACGACACTTCTAACGATGATAAAACTGACTACCGCATGGATAACCGCATTGCTTACACAGTGAATGCTGACCTAGCGCTTAGCTACAACAACGTATACATGATCGAAGCTGAAGCAATGGACCACGAGTTACGTGCAACATGGACTCGTCAAGGCGTTCAACCTTACTTTGAGTTCCGCAGCCAAGCTAACGGTGTAGATTTCGCAAACGGCGATTCTAAGCAAAACAACGCTTTCGTATTCGGTGCTTCTTACGGCTTCTAAGCTGATTCACTTGGCTGCTTAGTCGATTAGATTATTGGCCGAGTGAGCTTCTTTGTTAAATAGCTTTGTTGTTGAATAACTTCTTAGCTAATTAGCGAGAGGAACATAGCGGTACTAACAGCCCGGTTGGTGCCGCGACAAGTTTTGCTTTACTGTCCAAAAGCAAAGAGCCTAGCAAGTAAACCACAGTCTTGGGTTTACTGAATGCTAGGCTCTATTTTTATGACTTCTTTTTATTGCTGTGTGTTGGTCTGTTTAGGTTCTATTTTCCGTTGTAGTGACGGTATTCAAACACCTGACCTTTTTCATTAAACGCATACACAGAATACTCGTCTTTCTTATCGCCATACTCCATGCCTGGAGAACCCATTGGCATGCCCGGAACCGCTAAACCAATCGCATTACGTGGCGGGTTTTCTAGAAAGGCTTTAATGTCATCTGCTGGAATGTGTCCTTCAAATACGTAACCGTCGATCTCTGCAGTGTGGCAAGAGGCTAGCTCTTGTGTAACCCCAAGCTTCTGTTTGATTGGGTTCATATCATCGTGGAGCTTCTCAGTAACATCGAACCCAGCATCTCGCATATGTTCAGTCCATTCTGTGCAGCAGCCGCAGTATGGAGATTTGTGGTTTAGAACATCAGTAGCTAAAGCTTGTCCTGAGATTGCAGCGAGTGCAGTAAGAGTCATAATTTTACGAATCATGGTTAACCTCATGAATATGGTTTTTATTAATATTAGAATGAGTTGGTTTGAACAATCTCAGCCTGTTGGCATTGCTTACTACCGTAATTGACGACATCGCCATCGCTGCCCCTGCAACTACTGGACTAAGCAGAAATCCAAAAAATGGGTAAAGCACACCGGCCGCGATAGGAATACCAAGCGAGTTGTAGATGAAGGCACCAAACAGGTTTTGCTTCATGTTTCTCACAGTCGCTTGAGATAGCTCGATCGCGTTGCTTACTGATAATGGCGATGAGTTGAGTAGCGTCATTTGCGCACTTTCAATCGCGACATCACTGCCACTGCCCATTGCGATTCCTATATCTGCTTGAGCAAGAGCGGGTGCATCGTTAATACCGTCTCCGACCATCGCAACACTCTTATATTGCTGTTGAAGCTGAACAATATGTTGAGCTTTCTGCTCTGGAAGCACTTCCGAGATAACCTCGTCGATACCGACGCTTTTACCTATTGCTTGAGCCACAGAGTCGTTGTCGCCTGTTAATAGCACAGTGTGAATTCCGGCGGATTTTAGTTGAGCTATCGCCTGTTTGCTATCTATTTTTAACGCGTCTGAAATGCCCAATATGCCTTCCAGTTTTTGGTCAATCACTATGAAAATAGGTGTCCACGCTTGCGAGCGGCAAAGCTCGATGAAATCCGCGCCAACCTCTGTATTGATACCTAATTGGGTGAGGTACTTAAGCGAGCCAACTTGCACTTTCTTGCCGTTAATTGTTGCTTGAACCCCAAGCCCTCGTTGGTTTTCAAATTCGCTGTGTGGGAGTACTGAAACTTCCAAGCTCTCTGCATATTGGCAAACGGCTTTGGCAAGTGGGTGCTCAGATCCTACTTCTACTGAATAAGCACAAGCCAGTAATTCTTGTTCTGATAAATCGCCATAAAAGGCTTGCTGAACGGTTGGCTTACCTTGGGTTAGGGTGCCTGTTTTATCAAACACGACAGCATCAATTTTGCTTGCAGATTGCAACACATCGGCATCTTTGATCAGAACGCCAAACTCAGCGGCTTTGCCAACGCCGACAGTAATTGAAAGTGGTGTCGCAAGGCCTAAGGCACATGGACAAGCGATGATCAGCACTGTGGTTGATACCACTAACATGTAACTGGCGCTTGGTTGTGGGCCAACAAAAAACCAAACTAAGGCGGCAGCAACTGCGATTGCGACCACAACCGGAACAAAAACGGCTGAGATAGAATCGGCAAGCTTGGCGATTGCTGGTTTACTGCTTTGCGCTTGGCGAACCATTTGAATGATCCGAGCCAGCATGGTGCTTGATCCAATCCCAGTCGCTTCAATAATTAAACTACCATCCCCATTAATAGTGCCCGCAGAAACGCCATCATTTATTGTTTTGACGTTGGGCAGTGGTTCACCGGTCAGCATCGACTCATCGATATAAGATTCACCTGAGACTACGACACCATCAACCGGTACTTTTTCTCCGGGTTTTACTCGTACCTGCATGCCTACCTGAATCGCTTCTACTGCGATGGTTTGTTCTTTGCCATCGACAATAACCACCGCTTTTTGAGGCTGTAAGTTAATCAATGCCTGTAAAGATTTTGTGGTACGCGCTTTGGCTTTGGCTTCGATGTAATGACCCAAAGAAATTAAGCCAACGATCATTGCGCTTGCTTCAAAGTAGACATGGCGAGATGGTTCTGGAAACCATGATGGAATCAGCACAACCAACATTGAATAGAACCATGCTGCGCCTGTACCTAGAGCGACTAAGGTATCCATGGTCGCGCGCTTATACATGAGAGACTGCCAAGCATTCGTGAAGAAGCTACGACCTGAGGTAGCAAGCAGTATCAAACAAACGACACCAACCAAGCCCCAAGCCAGTTGATCGTTAAATGTGGCAATGGTCATGCTGCCACCGAACACGCCCCATGCCATTAGCGGTGCCCCAAGCAGTAGCGCACTCACTGAATTTTTTAGGAAGGCCTGTTGAGTGCGAAGTTGTTGCTCTTGCTGTTTTTGTTGTTGTGTTGCCGCATCATCAACAAACTCGGCGCCATACCCCGCAGCTTTGACTGATTCGATGAGCTTGTTTTCAATGAGATCACGTGTTTTGGAGGTGAAAACCAAGGCAGTTTGTTCGGCAAGGTTGATCTGAGCTTGGTCGACAAACTCATTCTTTTTCAGTGCTTTCTCTACCGAAGAGACACAACTCGCACAAGTCATCCCCTCAAGAACAAGGTGATAGGTATATTGGCTAGCTGCGGTTTTATCTTCACTCTTTTTATCTGCTTGTTCGTCTTCTAAATCTGAACTCGATGAAAGGTCATTCGTTTCTGAGTAGGGAGCTGCGTGGTAACCCAGGCTTTCGACCAGCTTAATCACCTCAGACTCAGAAAGCAGAGTAACCAGTGATAATTCCTGTTTGCTGACTTCTAGGTTTAAGGCTTGCTCAGTTTGTTCAAGCGCTTTAGTCAGTTTGCTCACACACTTGCCGCAACTCAGACCGGATAGCGAAAGGTGCAGCTGATTACCCATAGAATAGCCAAGCGTTGCTAACTGTTCGTTGAGCTGAATGTAACTAAATGGAGTCGAAATATCGATGTAGGTCGGCGATATGTCATTAATCATCGTGCTGTCGAGATCGCTAAACAGTGTGCGAACTTTCTTCGCGCAACCCATGCAATTTAGGCCGTTGAGCGCCGTTGTGTAGTAGTTCATATCGATACTCCAATTCTCATCTACGCCTAACATAAACCTTCCCGTAAGGGTAAGGTCAAACATAAATTCAAGAATTTGATCTTGGTGGAGTGCTAGCTGGTGGTTTCAGTTTGGAATGGAAGAGGGAAATTAAGAATGTGCGGCTATAATCTACTTGCTAAGACTATCTATTTACGACTTTAAGGGCGTAATTGGTCTTTCAATAACGGCTTTCGTACAACAACAGCGCATTAATCATTCACTACTGATTGTAGATTTAAGCGGTGGTGATAAAATAGCGCCCAAAATTTAGTGATGTTTGACTATTGCAGGCCTTGTAATGGCGAGCACTAAAAGAATCACCTACATAATCAAGGTATTTAAATGACGGTTAAAACTCGTTTTGCTCCTAGCCCAACTGGCTATCTTCACGTTGGTGGTGCACGTACTGCACTTTACTCTTGGCTATTCGCTAAAAACCAAGGCGGTGAATTCGTTCTACGTATCGAAGACACAGACCTTGAGCGTAACTCTCAAGAAGCGGTTGATGCAATTCTAGAAGGCATGCAATGGATGGGTATGGAATGGGACGAAGGTCCTTACTACCAATCTAAGCGTTTTGACCGTTACAACGAAATGGTTGATAAGCTACTTGCTGAAGACAAAGCATTCAAATGCTACGCGTCTAAAGAGCTGCTTGATGAAATTCGTGCAGAGCAAGAAGAAAACAAAGAAATGGCTCGCTACGATGCTAACCACCCTAAAATTGTTGCAGCAAACGAAGCAGCAAAAGAAGGCGATGCGTGCGTTATCCGTTTCCGCAACCCTAAAGAAGGCAGCGTAGTATTTGATGACCAAATCCGTGGTCGCATTGAAATCGCGAACAGCCAACTTGATGACCTAATCATTCGTCGTACAGACGGTGCACCAACATACAACTTCGTAGTTGTAGTGGATGACTGGGATATGGGTATTACACACGTTGTTCGTGGTGAAGACCACATCAATAACACACCTCGTCAAATCAACATCTATGAAGCACTAGGCGCGCCAGTTCCAACTTTCGCTCACTGTGCAATGATTCTTGGTGATGACGGTGCGAAACTTTCTAAGCGTCACGGTGCTGTTTCTGTAATGCAATACCGCGACGAAGGTTACCTACCAAATGCACTAAACAACTACCTAGTTCGTTTAGGCTGGTCTCACGGTGACCAAGAGATCTTCTCTCAAGAAGAGATGATTGAATTCTTCAGCCTGAAGGCTATCAGCAAGTCTGCTTCTGCATTCAACACTGATAAGCTACTTTGGTTGAACAACCACTACATCAAGACTTCTGAGCCTGAGTACGTTGCTAAATACCTGCAATGGCACCTAGACGCACAGAAGATCGATACAACAAATGGCCCAGCTATCACTGAAGTGATCAAGCTAGTTGGCGAGCGTTGTAACACGCTTATCGAACTTGCTGAGCAATCTCGTTACTTCTACGAAGATTTCTCTGAGTTTGAAGCTGGTGCAGCGAAGAAGCACCTACGTGGTGTTGCTAAAGGCCCACTAGAGCTTGCTCTTGCTAAGGTTGAAGCACTTGAAGATTTCACTACTGCAAACATCAAAGATGGTGTAATTGCAGCTGTATGTGAAGAGCTAGAGATCGGCATGGGTAAAATCGGTATGCCACTTCGTGTAGCAGTAACAGGCGGTGGTCAGTCTCCTTCTGTTGATGCTGTGATGGAGCTTGTTGGTAAAGAGCGCGTAATCGCTCGTATCAAGATGGCTCTTGAGTTCATCGCTGAGCGTGAAGCTAACGCTTAATCCTATTTCTCTTGTTTGAGATAGAATGTACTTGAAATAGAACGATCATCAGCCGACAGCTTAATTCGCTGTCGGCTTTTTATTGTTTAATGAAAATACGGTCAACGTATTTTAGGACGAGACAGTTATAGCAAGTCTTGAGCTTTTGCTAAAACACTGAGTTTTGGGAATATATTTTGGCAGCTGTGCTGGTGGTTCATCGGGTTCATATCTGCAATCGCATCTTCGACAATCACCACGTTATAACCCAGTTCAAATGCTTGTCTAGCCGTTGATTCGACCCCAATACTTGTTGCTACCCCGGTCAGATAAATATCCGTAATACCTTGCTCACAAAGCTGCTTCTGCAAATCTGTGTTGGTAAATGCACCCCAGGAATATTTGGTTAGATAGCGATAATTAGGGTTTAGGCGCAGGCTTTCGATGACCTCTCCCCATACGATCTTTGATGCGTCAGGCTGAGCCGCTTTATTTTGCAGTTCCGTTCGGCCTTGTGGACGACCGGCTACATTAACAATAATTACGGGTAAATCAGCATCATCAAATGCATCGCAGAGAGCAAGGCTATTCTCTATGATCGGTCGGGACACGGTTTCCGGTAATTGATCAACGATACCTTGTTGCAGGTCGATAACGACAAGCGCAGAGCATTTACTCATTTTCATTACTTTATGCCTTAGTGGTCTTTGTGTGAGGTTATAGTGGTTAACTTTTACGGTGTATTAAGCGGGTGTAAAAGCGGATGAAAGCCAGTGCAACCATCATATAAATGAGTAGGTTCAAAGGGGTAGTGACGTCATAAACAGGCACAAGTTGCGTTGCGCTCATGGTAATCATTACTAATAGGTTGCCCCCGAGAACTCGATAGACCATCCACTGATTACCAGCGAACAGGCGATACACCGTAAAGACATTAACAAAGTAAAATGCCATTAATTGCCATACTTCGGTCATCGAAGGTAACAGCAGAACATACTGAATGAGGAACAGTGACCCAAAGGCTAAGTAGCCAATGGTCCAGTGCTTTATCATTTGCCTAGGCATGTTGCTTAATATCAAGGCGCAAATGGCACTGTTAATGATGAACAGACTTCCCGATGATATTGGTAGATATATCCAGACTAGAATTGCTGAGATGAAGCTCATTGTGCCGACTAACGTATTGCTTAATCGTTGCTGGCTGTTGTCAAGTAATCGGGCAAATAAGCGCTTTTTCTTAAAGTTACCCTGGTAGAATTGTTTGACTGTCTCTGGAAAAGGGGGCTTGTAATCGACATTAACCGATGATGCTTCAATAAAAGCCATAGCCTGGTTAAGTATCGAAAAATCATTGTGATCAACCCCTTGATCATGGGCGTTTTGCAGTAACTGTTTGGCAACCCAGATTGCTTGAGTTTGCTGTTGATGCTTCCACTGCTTTCTGGCAGGCATACGGCCATGCAAATCGGGCAGGCGCATCAGATCGTTCAGCGCTTTGAAGGTCGGGCTTTCAATATTTAACTCGCAGCTCGTGTGTAACTGGAAACGCTGCGCTGAGTCATTGTAAGCGAGTGAATGAATGAGGGGAGACATCGCCTCTAAAACAACACTGACTTCGTTGTTAAAGCGTGTGTCATCATCCTCAGGCCAAACCACGCTATAGATGGTCGTATAGACCACGAAGCCAAGCAGGGTTTCTTGCAGCCTTAGTACCGCAATATTAAATGTAGCTACACCATCAAAGCTGCCAGATATCGCCAGCAGGATGCAGACAATAAATGCCGTAATGTAAGCATAGCCGATGACCGGATCGGAACCCATGTATATACAAATTGCGAGTAACAGTGCGATGTTTGCTAAAAAATAATATCGATCTTGCCCAAAAACAGCGATTAACCAAAGCCCGACAAACGCGCCACAAAGCGTCCCCAACAATCTGAGAATGCCTTTTTTCTTGCCAGCAGTAATAGTATCAGTGATGGCCAATATATTGACCACGATAGCCGCCCAGTAAGGCTTCTCAAGGTTAAAATACAACGCAAGGTAGATAGCTAAACAAAATGCTAGGGCAACCTTTATGGCATTCTTGGCTGGAGTGCTCAGTGACTTTATAATGAGTAGCATAGTGGGGTTTAGCGGCAGAGGGATCGAATACGAGGATATTGCCTGATCTTTTGGTCAGCCTAAACTCTAGTTTGAAGGCCTTGATCCATCAAATATAGCAACTCTATTGCATCGTTTAACATTCAGGGGAAGGGGGGCGATCAGTCACTCTACTTATACGATATTGTTCGATGCTGATAATGATCGATAGATCTTCTAATAGTTAATAGCGATAGAACATCAGGTTTATCGTTCTTCTAAGCTGGCTAGTTGTTCCGATTATTTTAGGTTCATCGCGGCTTTCCG
>NZ_JBFRJF010000050.1:0-80378 GCF_041468745.1 Vibrio sp. 10N.286.52.F8 | reverse complement strand
CTAATTTGACCTGCTGATTAGTTTTGGTTTCTGTTGAAGCCATCCCGTGTCAGCGAGGTGGCATTATAGAGATTTCGATCACACTGGCAAGCCCTTTTTGAAGTTTTTCTCGTTTTTTTATTCGTTCGATTAAAAAGAACTCAAAACGCCTCAAAAGTAGGCTTTTCTCTTACATCTCTTGCAGTTTCTTAGAGAATAAAGAGACTTTTTCCCAGTTTGTGTACTCAACTTCCTTGGTTGTATCCGTTTCTCCACCTGTCATATTCATAATGAAGCGAATCATGGTTTTATCGAACCAGTTATAACGAGGGTAATAGAGAGCCCCCGCAAATACACCGATCAAAGTTGGCTGCCATTGGGACTTAAGAAGAAACTTCTTAATATAAGCGCTACCTTCTGGGGTATCTTTACCTTGGTCTTCTTTACGAGCCGTTAAGTTAACGCAGAAGAAGGCAACCTTATTTGATTGCAACTGCGCGAGGTTGGCATCAATGAACTGATATAGCTTCTTATTAAGGTGGCCATAACGAATAGATGCACCAATCAAAACTCTGTCGTATTGAGCAAAGTCGACACTAGTAACAGTGTGCAGATCTTGAAGCTCACATTCGAACTCATTCATTTCTTCTTTTATATAGTTCAAGATTTTCTTGGTCTGCCCTTCACGGCTTGAATACAAAAATAGAGCTTTTGCCACAATGTTGTCCTTAGCTACGCCAAAACGTAGGGGTCAATAAAATTAATAAGGTGAATATCTCTAAACGACCAAACAGCATAGATACGATCAACACCCACTTAGCCTTGTCATTCACATCGCCGAAGTGCATTGCCACTTCACCTAAGCCCGGGCCAAGGTTATTCAATGTTGCCGCTACGGCAGAGAAAGCACTCAGCTCATCCATACCAGTTGCAATAAGAGCCAACATACAAACCACAAAAACCAAGGCATAAGCAGAGAAGAAGCCCCAAACCGCATCCACGACACGTTGTGGTAACGCAGAACCGCCAACCTTGATGGTATAGACAGCACGCGGGTGAACAAGACGCTTCATTTCACGAGCACCTTGCAGAGTAAGCAATAAGATTCGAATGACCTTCATACCACCGCCCGTTGAACCTGCACAGCCTCCTATAAAAGAAGAGAACAGAAGCAGAACAGGTAAGAACAATGGCCACTCGGAGAAGCCAGTAGTGGTGAAGCCTGCTGTCGTAGATATAGATACTGTTTGGAACAACGCTTGATCAAAAGCATCATAATACGAGTCATAAGAGTGGTGATTAAGCAGTAATAAGAAACAAACTAAGAACAAGACTGCTTGAATAAAGATAAAGGCGCGGAACTCAGGATCTTTCCAGTAATACTTAGGATGCACACCACCCGAAGCAAAGGCCGCAAAGTGAAGCGAATAGTTACACGCAGAGATAAGAAGGAACACGACCGTAATCATATTGATCGCTGGGCTATTGAAATAGCCCATACTCGCGTCGTGAGTCGAGAAGCCACCAATCGCAATAGTAGAGAAGCTATGACTGATAGCATCAAAGAAGCTCATGCCAGCAAGCCAAAACGCCACCGCACAAGCAATCGTTAGACTCAGATAGATGTACCAAAGCGCTTTTGCCGTTTCAGCAATACGCGGAGTCATCTTACTGTCTTTTACAGGGCCCGGGATTTCTGCACGATATAGCTGCATACCACCGATGCCGAGAACAGGAAGGATGGCTACCGCTAATACGATTATACCCATACCACCAAACCATTGCAGGAATTGGCGATAAAACAGAATCGCCTTAGGCAGATCATCGAGGCCGACAATTACGGTCGCACCTGTCGTAGTTAATGCAGAGAAGGATTCGAAGAAAGCATCGGTTACCGACACATTGGGGTTATCGGCGATCAAAAACGGCAGCGCACCCGCACTACCGATTACCGTCCAAAACAGAACAACAATCAAAAAGCCATCACGCGCTTTCAATTCATGCTTATAACGTCGGTTTGGAAACCAGCAAGTTGCTCCACAGAATAAGAGAACGAAGAAGGTCGTCACAAATGGCACACCCGCACCATCTCGATAGATCAGTGCGACGAGCGCAGGAGCAAGCATTGATACACTAAAAAGTGCTAATAATAATCCGACGATTCGAATAATTGAGCGAAATTGCATGAGCTATTGAACGAAGCGAAATGCTTCACACTTCCTAGTTGTCTTTGACTTTCGTTACCAGTGCCTTAGCACCGCTTTTATTGATCATGGTTTGGGTAAACGAATCTACCTGAAGGAGCTCTATTTCAATAATAAGCTCAACTTGAACACCATAATCCGCTTGGACCTCAACAGCCTGATGCTGAGCCATGATGGATTGTGCGATCGGCACAAAGCCATAGTCTAACTCTAGCCGTAATTTTGTGGTTATTTTTTTCTCGATAGTTTGAAGCAGCTTGAGAGCTTGTTGTACGCCACCGCCGTAAGCCTTAACCAAACCGCCGGTTCCAAGCTTAATTCCGCCAGAGTAGCGCGTCACAACAGCCGTTAATTCACCGACACCAGAGCCCGATAGTTGCGCCAAGATAGGCTTACCCGCTGTACCCGAGGGTTCACCATCATCACTGAAACCCCAAAGCATTGAGTCTTCAGGTCGACCTGCAACAAAACCCCAACAGTTATGTCGTGCTGAAGAATGCTCTTTTCTCACCTGTTCTACGAACTGTTTTGCAGCTTCAACACTTGGAGTATGAGCAAGATGCGTAATAAAGACGCTCTTTTTTATCTCTTCTTCAAACAGAGCCGACGCAGAAGGTATTAAATAAGGCTGTTCATTCATATCGTTAACTTAGTTAATAAGAGCGACGAAGTGTATCACGCGTGAATAATAAGGGTTAGAGGATCTGTGCCATCGCACAATGTTAAACAATTGTTTAAAAAATGTATTGAAATTAATCAAGCAGAGGTACAGACTAAGATAACTGGTCTTACCAGGTATTCTACAATAATAGAAAGATAACAAGATTCTCTCAAACAATCGTGGATTGTATGTCATGGAGATAGACAATGATTTACCAAGCTAACACCCTACAGGTAAAGGAATTACAAGATGGTATTGCGGAATTAAGCTTCTGTGCACCAGCCTCTGTAAACAAACTCGACCTTGCTACTTTAGAATCACTAGATAAAGCGTTAGATGCTCTTAATGCTCACGCAGGATTACGTGGTTTAATCTTAACTTCAAACAAAGACGCGTTCATTGTAGGCGCAGACATCACTGAATTTCTTGGCCTATTTGCTAAGCCAGAAGCAGAACTTGATGAATGGTTAAGATTCGCTAATTCAATCTTCAGCAAGCTCGAAGACCTTCCTGTCCCAACTCTTTCAATGATGCGTGGCCATGCCCTTGGCGGCGGCTGTGAATGTGTACTCGCTACCGATTTCCGTATCGGTGACAAGACCACCAGCATTGGCCTACCTGAAACCAAACTTGGCATCATGCCTGGTTTTGGTGGTTGTGTGCGCCTACCTCGTGTTATCGGTGCTGACAGCGCAATGGAAATTATCACGCAAGGCAAAGCATGCCGTGCAGATGAAGCGCTTAAAGTTGGCTTGTTAGATGCGATTGTTGAAACAGACCAGTTACTAGAATCGGCAATCAATACCGTTTCTCTGGCTGCTAATGAAAAATTAGACTGGCAGCTACGCCGTAAACAAAAGACATCAGCGCTTTCACTAAGCAAACTCGAAGCGATGATGAGCTTTACCATGGCGAAGGGCTTAGTTGCTCAAAAAGCAGGGCCTCACTACCCAGCTCCGATTACTTCTGTGATTGCGATTGAAGAAGCAGCACGCAGCAATCGCGATGCAGCACTCGACATCGAACGTAAGCACTTCGTTAAGCTAGCGAAATCGGAAGAAGCAAAAGCATTAGTTGGCTTATTCCTGAATGACCAGTACATCAAAGGCTTAGCGAAACAAGCGGGTAAGTCAGCAAACAAAGCAACTGAGCGTGCAGCCGTACTTGGTGCAGGTATCATGGGCGGCGGTATTGCTTACCAATCAGCTCTAAAAGGCGTGCCAGTGATGATGAAAGACATCGCACAAGCATCGCTTGATCTAGGTATGAACGAAGCATCTAAGCTGTTGAATAAACGCTTATCACGCGGTCGCTTAGATGGATTCAAGATGGCAGGTATTCTGTCTTCTATTACTCCAAGCCTGCATTACGCGGGTGTAGAACAGTCGGATGTGATTGTTGAAGCAGTAGTAGAAAACCCGAAAGTAAAAGCAGCAGTACTGAGCGAAGTGGAAGGTTTGGTTGGTGAAGACACGGTTCTAACATCAAACACCTCTACAATTCCGATCAACCTGCTAGCGAAATCACTGAAGCGCCCAGAAAACTTCTGTGGCATGCACTTCTTTAACCCTGTGCATCGCATGCCTTTGGTTGAGATCATCCGTGGTGAACAAACTTCAGAAGAGACAATCAATCGCGTGGTTGCTTACGCAGCGAAGATGGGTAAATCCCCAATCGTTGTTAACGACTGCCCAGGCTTCTTCGTTAACCGTGTACTTTTCCCTTACTTTGGCGGTTTCAGCATGTTGCTACGCGACGGTGCTGATTTCACTAAGATCGATAAAGTGATGGAGCGCAAGTTCGGTTGGCCAATGGGCCCGGCTTACTTACTAGACGTTGTAGGCCTAGACACTGCACACCACGCACAAGCTGTGATGGCGCAAGGTTTCCCAGAGCGTATGGGCAAAGAAGGTCGTGATGCGATTGATGCACTTTACGTTGCTGAAAAATACGGTCAGAAAAACGGTAGCGGTTTCTACACATACAGCGTAGACAAGCGTGGTCGTCCGAAGAAGACCTTCTCTGAAGACATTCTTCCTATCTTGGCTGACGTATGTCAAGCACCACAAGATTTTGATGACCAAACAATTATCCAGCGCGTGATGATTCCAATGATCAACGAAGTGGTGCTTTGTCTAGAAGAAGGCATTATCGCGACACCGCAAGAAGCGGATATGGCACTGGTTTACGGTTTAGGCTTCCCTCCATTTAGAGGCGGCGTATTCCGCTACTTAGACAGTGTGGGCATTGGTAACTTCGTTGAAATGGCGAAAGGCTACCAAGACTTAGGTGCAATGTACCAAGTTCCTCAGCTATTGCTTGATATGGCAGCGAAGGGCGAAAGCTTTTACGACAGCCAACAAGCCAGTTCTCTGTAACCCACATTTGGAAAAGGAATAGCAAAATGAAAAATGTAGTTGTTGTTGATTGCCTTCGCACCCCAATGGGACGTTCCAAAGGTGGAGCTTTCCGTCACACTCGTGCTGAAGATCTGTCTGCACATTTGATGAAAGGCATTTTAGAGCGCAACCCAGAAGTAAACCCTGTCGAAATTGAAGATATTTACTGGGGTTGTGTACAACAAACACTAGAGCAAGGCTTCAACGTTGCACGTAACGCTGCCTTGCTTGCTGGTCTACCGATTGAGATTGGTGCTGTAACAGTCAACCGTTTATGTGGTTCATCTATGCAAGCTTTGCATGATGCAACTCGCTCTATCATGGTTGGTGATGCTGAAATCTGCCTGATTGGTGGTGTGGAGCACATGGGCCACGTACCAATGAACCATGGTGTTGATTTTCACCCAGGCATGTCAAAACACGTAGCAAAAGCGGCCGGCATGATGGGGCTAACCGCTGAGATGTTAGGCAAAATGCACGGTATTAGCCGTGAAGACCAAGATGCATTCGCAGCACGCTCACATGCTCGCGCTCAAGCAGCTACGGTTGAAGGTCGTTTCAAAAATGAAATCCTGCCAACCGAAGCTCACGCTGCAGACGGTTCTCTGTTCACTCTGGATTACGACGAAGTCATTCGCCCAGAGACAACAGTTGAAGGCTTATCCCAGCTGCGTCCGGTATTTGACCCAGCAAACGGCACAGTAACAGCAGGTACTTCATCAGCTCTGTCTGATGGTGCTTCTGCAATGCTTATCATGAGCGAAGAGAAAGCTAACGCACTTGGCCTTAAGATTCGCGCTCGCGTGAAGTCTATGGCTATCGCTGGCTGCGATCCTTCAATCATGGGTTACGGCCCAGTACCAGCAACCCAAAAAGCACTTAAACGTGCAGGACTAACCATTGAAGACATGGGTGTGATTGAGTTAAACGAAGCGTTTGCTGCTCAATCTCTACCTTGTGCTAAAGACTTAGGTCTACTGGATGTTGTTGACGAGAAAGTAAACCTTAACGGCGGTGCGATTGCTCTGGGTCACCCACTAGGCTGTTCTGGTTCTCGTATCTCGACGACGCTAATCAACCTGATGGAAGCACAAGACGTGAAATACGGCTTGGCGACTATGTGTATTGGTTTAGGCCAAGGTATTGCAACGGTATTTGAACGCCCATAGCGTTTACTGACTGTAATATTTGAAGGGTAATCTTTTGTGCAGCTATATTTATATAGCTGCACTTTTTATTGCTTGGCATCCAACAATGCATCGATTGTGTTCAGCTAACTCAACGAGAGAAAAGCCAACCCTGACATCTATGCACAAAACGCATATATTCAATGTTGATGTTTCATTATTTTTTCTCGGATGATTCAACTAAAGTTACTTCAGTTTCCTAATATTCCTCCACGGAGCAGATCATGTTTAAAGCACTTGTACTAAACCAAGAAGACAAAAAAACTATCGCGTCAGTTTCTCAAATTGAAGAATCTCAATTACCAGAAGGTAACGTGAAGATTGATGTTAGCTACTCTTCTTTGAACTACAAAGATGGTTTGGCGATTACAGGTAAAGGGCGCATTGTTCGTAACTTCCCTATGGTTCCTGGTATCGACCTTTCAGGTGTGGTTTCACAATCTGATGACCCACGCTACAAAGCAGGCGACGAAGTTGTTTTAACGGGTTGGGGTGTTGGTGAAGGTCACTGGGGCGGCATGGCTGAAAAAGCGAGCCTAAACGGTGATTGGTTAGTGCCAATGCCTAAAGGTCTAGACGCTAAGAAAGTCATGGCGATCGGTACAGCAGGCTTCACGGCAATGCTTTGTGTGCAAGCTATCGTAGATGCAGGCATCAAACCAGAAGACGGTGAAATCCTAGTTACCGGCGCAAGTGGCGGTGTAGGTAGCGTATCTATCACTCTACTAAACCAACTGGGCTACAAAGTGGCAGCAGTGACTGGCCGTGCTTCTGTAAACGGTGAACTACTTAAATCACTAGGCGCGACACGTATTGTAGAGCGTGCTGAACTAGAAGAACCAGCTAAGCCACTAGAAAAACAACTGTGGGCTGGCGCTATCGATACGGTAGGCAGCAAAGTGCTTGCGAAAGTATTGGCGCAAATTGATTACAACGGTGCGGTTGCGATGTGTGGTCTAGCAGGCGGTTTTGACTTACCAACCACGGTAATGCCATTCATTCTGCGTAACGTTCGCCTACAAGGTGTTGATTCTGTAATGTGCCCTCGTGAAAAACGTATTAAAGCGTGGGAACAACTGGCTGAGCTACTACCAGAATCTTTCTACGCTCAAGCAACCAAAGAAGTGTCTTTAGACGGTGCAATTCAAGCAGCAGAAGACATCACTAACGGTCAAATCACTGGTCGCGTAGTCATTAAACTATAGGCTCTCAAACATAAAGTTATCAAACCTTAAGCAACAGCTTTAGGCTTGGATAACCCAAAACAACAAAGGGCTGATTTTTATCAGCCCTTTTGCGTTTTTGTCATTCGGGTCAAGTGAACTCAGACTCAGATCCGGTTAACCCAAACCGACATCCGCAATCCGTTTTTGAATCAACTCACCACACTCTTCTTTTACCACTCTTCTTAACCATTGTTGTGAAGCAGAAGAATCGCAACGCGAGTGCCAGATCAGTGAGTAATCAAACGGCATAAATTCAAATGGTAATGGCTTAACAACCAAGTCATAACGCTCTGCTACCAAATAAGCCAAATCAGCAGGCACAGTAATCACCAACGGCATTCTATCGACAATCGCCAATGCCGCTTCAAGGTGATAAGCACGCAGTACCATTTTTCTGGGTTGTTGATTAGCTAAAGCGTTGTCCAATAAAGCCTTAACACCATCACTGATCGCAATCATCGCATGTGGGAGTGAAACATAGTCTGCAAGGCTTAAAGGTTGATCGGCTAATGGATGGTTTTTAGATAACAGACACGACACACCAACCGGCCCCAAGACTTCTTGATGAAGTGGTGCAATGCTGCCACTCGGACGACAGATCGCCATATCAACGCGTTCGGTGCTGAGCTGTTTAAACAAATGCTCATGCTGCAACGGAGCAAACTCCAAAGAGATATTGGGTGCTTGTTCATAAATCTTAGGCAACGCATAAGGCAAGATGGTTTGCATCGCATAATCGGTGGTAGCGATCAGAAAACGTTCGCTGCAATAGTAAGGGTCAAAGTCACTCGGACTCAGCAATTGGCGAAAAGACTCCAAAGGCTGATCAATACGCTGACTGATCTCGAGTGCTTTCTTGGTAGGAATAAGGTGCTGACCTTGACGTGTAAACAACGGATCGTTTAGTAATTCTCTTAAACGCCCTAATACTCGACTGGTTGCGGATTGGCTTAAGTTAAGACGAAGTGCGGCCTGGCTTACGCTGCCCTCTTCAATCAATACCTTTAAAGCGACCAATAAATTAAGGTCTCTACGATAGATGTCTTCTAATTCCACGCCACTTACCTAGCTGTATACGATTGCCATTAGTCACTAAGTTGTTTATAGCATGCTTTAGATAAAAAAAATCCCGCAATTACGCGGGGAAGCCCAAGAAAATTGGGGGATAGTGTCGGAATGTTGTCGTATCGGAATTCGCTTGCTGTATTCGGGTTAGTGCTCTTGCTCTTCGGCTATGCCTTGCCAACGGCGCATCTCTACCCAAATACCAATAATCGTTGCTACTATGCCAAAAATAGGCATCAGTGAGGTCTCTGTCGATGAGCGTAGTACTAACGCACAAAAAGAAATAAAACAGAGAACCGAATAAATTGTTAATCTATCTAATCCTGTCAACATCGCCACTCCTTAGCTAGTTGCCTTTGCTTTAAGTTGTTATCAACTTGTTAACTAAGTTATAGGAAATGATTCTGTTTGCCAAGCACTTATTGCATATTTTTTCTGCAGACGTATTATTCACTCGTTAGATAGATATAGAGATACAAACCATGACATTCAAACCTGAACTGGCAACCCATACTTTAGAAGCTGAAGGCCTGCGTTGCCCGGAACCAGTAATGATGGTCAGGAAGACAATTAGAAACATGCAGGATGGCGATGTGTTACTGGTAAAAGCTGACGATCCTTCGACAACTCGAGATATTCCGAGCTTTTGTCGATTCATGGATCACCAGTTGGTAGGCCAAGCAACAGAAACGTTGCCTTACCAGTATTTGATCAGAAAGGGATTGGAGGCGTAACGCCCCACCGACTATCAAGTATCAAAAAAGCCGCTCGTACCTTATGTTCTTAAACAGAACTCAGAGTACGAGCGGCTTTTTGTTTATTCGCTTCTAGATTTGTTTTGCAGATGCTCCAGCTGATGCTGAATTTCTCGGATATCTTTGCGCATCGGAATAATATGCGCGACCCGAATCCAAGCCTCTACCGCAAGTGCAGTCATGATGATGGCACCCGCGACCATTGGCAGCCACATGTCCGTCAACACCATGCCTAACAGTGTAAGTGCAAGACCAAAAGTAAATAGATAACTTTGGCTTTGTGGAGTAATACCCATATAACGCGTCAACATAATCATGCCCTCGTGTTCTTAACTCACAAGATTAAAATATCATGACAAGTATGACAGTTATATGTCCATTCGCTCGATAAACCCCACAATACTGTAAGAGTATGACCTACAACACATTACTCTACTGATTGAGTATAATAAGACTCAATACCACCTGTTAATAGAAAGCAGCAGCGATAGCTAAACCCACGAATAGCAAGGCTGTGATCTTACGAATCAGATCAAGAGGCATCTTATCAGCAGACAGCTTACCGATGATCACCACAGGCACATTTGCCAGCAACATACCAATGGTTGTACCCAGAATCACCCACGCTAATGCATCCGCATATTGAGCCCCTAGGATAGAGGTCGCAATTTGGGTTTTATCGCCGATCTCAGCAATAAAGAAAGCGATAAAACTGGCGACAAACGGTCCTCGGTTTGAGATCTGTTCATCGTCATCTAACTTATCGGGAATCAAAATCCAGCCAGCCATCGCAATGAAACTGACCACCAGCACCCACTTTAATACTTCAGGTGAAAGATAATCAGCAACCACGACCCCGAGCCATGCTGCAAGGGCATGATTGGCAATGGTGGCAAAGAAGATAGCTGCGATGATAGGTATCGGCTTGCGATATCGACTGGCTAATAAAAGAGATAGCAACTGAGTCTTATCACCGATCTCGGCTAAGGCGACAGTTGTAATTGAAATTGCTAAAACGCTCACGACATGCTCATTTGGGATGGGGATTATTATATTTAACCAAAGACAAACCTCGCGCCCCATCCCGGTTCACGATGCTTGTCTATGGTCTTGCTAAGCACCACCAAGGTGGTGGTTGCCTCGAACGCCATGATGATTTTGCATCAATTATGTTGACGAACGAACTCATTCAATAGGATATGAATAAGTAAGCTACTCCCCAAAGACCGCGAGATTTTAATCACCCACGCTTTCAAACACAAGTGTCAAACTTATCAAAATATCCACTTGTGCCGAAAAACAAACATTAAAGGCAAAAAAATCCACTAAACGACATTTTAGACCACTAATTAAACAAGATTACCCCTACTCGCTTTACGAATATCTCGGTATACTCAGAGGATATTTTTCTCATTCATTTAAAAGAATCGCGCGAACCTGACTATGCAAAAATACGATATCAAAACCTTCCAGGGAATGATCCTCGCGCTGCAGGATTACTGGGCTCAAAACGGTTGTACCATTGTTCAACCTCTAGATATGGAAGTAGGTGCAGGCACCTCTCACCCAATGACATGTCTACGAGCACTTGGCCCAGAGCCAATGTCTACAGCTTACGTTCAACCTTCTCGTCGTCCGACCGATGGCCGTTACGGTGAAAACCCGAACCGTCTGCAGCACTACTACCAATTCCAAGTAGCGCTAAAACCATCGCCAGACAATATCCAAGAGTTGTACCTAGGCTCCCTAGAGGTTCTTGGTGTTGACCCACTTGTTCACGACATTCGCTTCGTTGAAGATAACTGGGAAAACCCAACACTAGGCGCATGGGGCCTTGGTTGGGAAGTATGGCTAAACGGCATGGAAGTAACTCAGTTTACTTACTTCCAACAGGTTGGCGGCCTTGAGTGTAAGCCAGTAACTGGCGAGATCACTTACGGTATCGAGCGTCTAGCAATGTACATCCAGGAAGTAGATTCTGTTTACGACCTAGTATGGAACGTAGCACCAGACGGTTCTAACGTGACTTACGGTGACATCTTCCACCAAAACGAAGTTGAGCAATCGACGTACAACTTCGAGCACGCAGACGTAGATTTCCTATTCACTTTCTTCGACCAGTGCGAGAAAGAGTGTAAAGAGCTACTTGAGCTTGAGAAGCCACTGCCGCTTCCAGCTTACGAGCGCATTCTAAAAGCAGGTCACGCATTCAACATCCTTGATGCGCGCAAAGCTATCTCTGTAACAGAGCGTCAACGTTACATCCTTCGTATCCGCAACCTGACTAAATCAGTTGCTGAAGCGTACTACGCGTCACGTGAAGCGCTTGGCTTCCCAATGTGTAAGAAGGAAGGTAAATAATCATGGCGAAGAATTTTCTAATTGAACTGGGTACGGAAGAGCTTCCACCAACAGCACTTCGTTCTCTAGCAGAAGCGTTTGCTTCTAACTTTGAAGCAGATCTTAAAACGGCTGAGCTTTCTCACGAAGGCATCAAGTGGTACGCAGCACCTCGTCGTCTAGCACTTAAAGTAACTGCACTGGCTGAAGGCCAAGCAGACAAAGTGGTTGAGAAACGTGGCCCTGCTGTTTCTGTGGCATTCGATGCTGAAGGCAACGCGACCAAAGCGGCACAAGGTTGGGCTCGTGGTAACGGTATTACTGTTGAGCAAGCTGACCGTCTGAAAACAGACAAAGGCGAGTGGCTTCTTTTCAAACAAGAAGTAGCTGGCAAACCAGTTCAAGAATTGGTGATGGACATTGCTGCGAAAGCACTGGCTGGCCTACCAATTCCTAAAGCAATGCGCTGGGGTAACTCAGACATTCAATTTATCCGTCCAGTAAAAACACTGACAGTACTACTAGGTGATGAGCTTGTTGAAGGCGAAATCCTAGGCGTAGCATCTGCTCGTACTATCCGTGGCCACCGTTTCATGGGCGAACAAGAGTTCACAATCGACTCTGCTGACCAATACCCTGCGATCCTAGAAGAGCGCGGTAAAGTAATGGCAGATTACGAAGCGCGTAAAGCGATCATCCTTGCTGATTCGAAAAAAGCGGCAGCTGCGGTTGGCGGTACAGCTGACCTAGAAGATGACCTTGTTGAAGAAGTAACGTCTCTGGTTGAATGGCCAGTAGTACTGACAGCGAAGTTTGAAGAAGAGTTCCTAAAAGTCCCTTCTGAAGCTTTGGTTTACACCATGAAGGGTGACCAAAAGTACTTCCCTGTTTACGATGACAACAAGAAGCTACTACCGAACTTCATCTTCGTATCGAACATCGAGTCTAAAGAGCCTCGTCACGTTATCGAAGGTAACGAGAAAGTGGTACGCCCACGTCTTGCTGATGCTGAATTCTTCTTCAACACCGACCGTAAGCGTCCGCTTATCGACCGTCTTGCTGAACTAGACCAGGCTATCTTCCAGAAGCAATTGGGTACTATCAAAGACAAAACAGACCGCATCACAGAGCTTGCAGGCTACATTGCTGAGCAAATCGATGCTGACGTTGAAAAGTCTAAACGTGCTGGCCTACTGGCTAAGTGTGACCTAATGACCTCTATGGTATTCGAATTTACCGATACTCAAGGTGTGATGGGCATGCACTACGCGACTCACGACGGTGAAGACGAGCAAGTTGCACTGGCACTTTACGAGCAATACATGCCTCGTTTCGCGGGTGACGATCTACCAAGCACTGGTATCTCTTCAGCAGTAGCAATGGCAGACAAGCTAGACACTATCGTAGGTATCTTCGGTATTGGCCAAGCACCAAAAGGTTCTGACCCATTTGCACTTCGTCGTGCGTCTCTAGGTGTGCTACGTATCATCGTTGAAAACGGCTACAACCTAGACCTAACCGATCTGATCGGCAAAGCGAAAGAGCTACTAGGCGACAAGCTAACCAACGACAACGTAGAAGCTGACGTTATCGACTTCATGCTAGGTCGTTTCCGCGCATGGTACCAAGATGCTGGTTTCAGCGTTGATATCATCCAAGCGGTACTAGCACGTCGTCCAACTAAGCCTGCTGACTTTGACCAACGTGTTAAAGCGGTTTCTCACTTCCGTGAACTGGAAGCAGCAGAAGCACTAGCAGCAGCGAACAAGCGTGTAGGTAATATCCTTGCGAAATTCGATGGCGAGCTACCAGCTGAAATCGACCTAACGCTTCTTCAAGAAGACGCAGAGAAAGCACTGGCTGAAAACGTTGAAGTAATGACGGAAGCACTAGAGCCAGCATTCGCAACAGGTAACTACCAAGAAGCCCTAAGCAAGCTTGCTGATCTACGTGAACCAGTTGATGCATTCTTCGATAACGTAATGGTTATGGCTGATGACGAAGCGCTTAAGAAGAACCGTCTAACGCTACTGAACAACCTACGTAACCTGTTCCTACAGATTGCTGACATCTCTCTACTGCAAAAATAAGCACAAGTGAGACAATTACTCTAAGTCATACTCTGAGTAATTAACGGTAAACACCCAAAGGGAAGCGAAAGCTTCCCTTTTTGTTTTTGTGAACCAAGCATTTGTTTGTAGAGGTCTTATTGATTAACTGAATGAAACAGCACTCAGACTGTAGAGGGCATTGTTTGCTATAACTGACCTGTTTATTCAGGGGAAGGGAACAATGAAAAAAACAGTACTCGCGCTTTCAATACTCGCACTCAGCGCATGCAGCCAAACCAGTGACAACAACCTATTACTGACAATTGATAACGACACTGTCGTATTCGAATCATCCGGTAAAGGCACCGTGATTGCAGAACAGGAACTCGCGAAAGGTAGCTATACCTTCTCTATCAGCGATACTCAAAATACCTGTGGCACCAACTATGCGCTGGCTGAAGAAAACCGCATCAAATTCAATAAACCCCTTCGCCTAGACGACTGCGCCGAGAAGTCTGAATTAGATATCAAGATCTTTCGCGCTAACACCTATCAGTTTATGCTCAACCCACAAACCAATGAACTGACCGTTCAGATAAAGCCGAAGCAACAACAAGTACAAAGCTTTGCTTGTCCGGTTGCTAGTGACGAACCAACCATCATCGACGTTGCTCAAACCTTTGATGATGGCACCGTGGTTAGAGACGCTCTTTCAGGCAAACAAGTCACAGTAACGAATGGCAGCGTCACCATGCAGCCAGCAGAAAATAGCCAAGGTGTTCTGCTGCTTGAGAAAGTAGAACCAGAAACCAAAGCTGACTTTAGTTGGGATAACGCCACGGTTTACTTCGTAATGACTGACCGCTTCCACAATGGTAATCCTGATAACGACAACAGTTACGGTCGCAGCCAAGATGGACAAGACGAAATCGGCACCTTCCACGGTGGTGACTTGGCAGGCTTAACCGAAAAACTCGATTACATAGAATCACTCGGTGCTAATGCTATCTGGATAACGTCTCCGTTAGAGCAAATCCACGGCTGGGTTGGCGGCGGTGATCGAGGTGACTTCAAACACTACGGCTACCACGGCTACTACCATCAAGATTGGACCAAGCTCGATGACAACATGGGCACCGAAGACGAGCTAAAAACCTTCATCGATACCGCGCATAGCAAAGGCATTCGTGTTGTTTGGGATGTGGTAATGAACCACACCGGCTATGCGACGCTTGCCGACATGCAAGAGTTTGATTTTGGTAAGCTCAACCTAACTGACGAAGAAGCCAAACAAACACTTGGCGAAAACTGGACAGATTGGCAACCTGCCAAAGGTCAGAACTGGCACTACTTCAACAACTACATCTCTTACAGCGACAAAGAAGCGTGGGAAAAGTGGTGGGGCAAAGCTTGGCTACGCAGCGATATCGGCGCCTATGACTCTCCGGGCTACAATAACCTCACCATGTCTTTGGCGCATCTGCCCGATTTCAAAACAGAGTCGACAGAGACAATCGGGCTGCCTAATTTCTATCGCAATAAGTCCACCAGCGCGACCGATGAACTCAAAACACCTCGTAACCATTTAATCACTTGGTTATCGGATTGGGTGCGCGAATATGGTGTCGATGGTTTCAGGGTCGATACCGCTAAACACGTTGAACTCGAAGCATGGGCAGAACTGAAAGAGAGCACCAACCAGGCACTTGCCGAGTGGAAACAGAACAACCCAGACAAGGCCTTGGATGACTTACCCTTCTGGATGACTGGCGAAGTATGGGCACACAGCGTGGTCAAATCAGATTACTTCGCTAACGGATTTGATTCGATCATCAACTTTGAATTCCAGAGTGATATCGCACCAAAGGCGCTCAAGTGCCTATCCGATCTTGATGCTGATTACCTTCGATACGCAGAGAAGATCAACAACGACAGCGAGTTCAACGTACTGAGTTACCTTTCGTCTCACGACACCTCGCTATTCTGGACACAACATGGCAGTGACTTTGCAAAACAAACCAAAGCTGCAAACGCGTTGATGCTGGCTCCCGGTGCGGTACAGATCTATTACGGCGATGAAATCGCCCGAGACTTTGGCCCAACGGGGTCTGATCCAATGCAAGGCACACGCTCAGACATGCCTTGGGATCAAATCACTGGCGAACGTGCAGAGCTGCTAGAACACTGGCAAGCGCTTGGCCAATTCCGCCAACGCCACCCAGCCGTTGCTCAGGGTAAGCACATCATCCGTAACAGCAAGGGCTACTATGCGTTCGAACGCCAATACCAAGATGACAAGGTATTAGTCGTTTATACCGGTTCGAACTAAACCTTCATTAACATAAACACCAGAAACTAAAGGGGAAGCTTAGGCTTCTCCTTTTTTATCGCTAAAGGTACGTTCAATAAGCAAGCTGTCACTCATTAACCAAACTTTATAGAAGTTTTTTACGTGTTAGAGCATTTGGCGCTATGCGTCGCAAAAACATTGCGGTATGTTCAAGGAATACACTGATGGCAGACATAAGGTCTGCCTTAATGACACGTAACAAGCAATCACAATGAATTAGGTAAAATTAGTAATGCAGTTCTCTAAGTTTGGCGAAAAGTTTAATCGATACTCTGGAATCACTCGTTTAATGGATGATTTGAATGATGGCCTGCGCACTCCTGGCGCTATCATGCTCGGTGGTGGCAACCCAGCCGCTATCCCTGCCATGCTCGATTACTTTAACCAAGCCAGTGCCGACATGCTCGCCAGTGGAGAACTCATCGCCGCCCTCGCCAACTACGATGGTCCGCAGGGTAAAGACAGCTTCATCAAATCGTTAGCGGCAATGCTGAAAGAGACCTACGGTTGGGACATCAGCGAGAAGAACATCAGCCTGACTAATGGCAGTCAAAGTGGCTTCTTCTACCTATTCAACCTGCTAGCAGGCCAACAGCCTGACGGCTCACATAAGAAAATCCTACTGCCGATCGCACCGGAATACATCGGCTACGGCGACGCGGGTATTGATGACGATATTTTTATCTCTTACCACCCAGAGATCGAACTGCTAGAAAACCGCCAGTTCAAATACCATGTTGATTTTGAAAAGCTTAAGGTTGATGACTCGGTTGCCGCTATCTGTGCATCTCGTCCAACTAACCCAACAGGTAACGTACTGACCGACGAAGAAGTACGTAAATTGGATACACTGGCGCGTGAAAACAACATCCCACTGCTGATCGACAATGCTTACGGCCTGCCGTTTCCAAACATCATCTTTGAAGATGTCGAACCGTTCTGGAATGAAAATACGATTCTGTGCATGAGCCTTTCTAAGCTTGGTTTGCCGGGTGTGCGTTGCGGTATCGTGATTGCGAGTGAAGAAGTAACACAAGCATTGACCAACATGAATGGCATCATCAGCTTAGCGCCAAACAGCGTCGGCCCTGCAATTGCCAATCACATGATTGAAAAAGGCGATTTACTGCGCTTAAGCAGCGAGGTGATCAAACCTTTCTATAAAGATAAATCTCTACGTGCAGTTGAGCTCTTACAAGATGCTATTGACGACCCACGCTTTAGAATTCACAAACCTGAAGGCGCCATCTTCTTGTGGCTATGGTTTGATGAGCTGCCCATCACTACCATGGAACTGTATAAGCGCTTGAAAGAGCGCGGCGTATTGATTGTTCCGGGTGAATACTTCTTTATCGGCCAAGAAGACGAGTGGGATCATGCTCACCAGTGCTTACGCATGAACTACGTACAAGATGATGAGGCGATGCAGAAAGGCATTGCTATCATTGCTGAAGAAGTGAAAAAGGCTTACTCAGAGCAGTAATAAGAGCTTTTAGCTTACCGCAGGTCAAATACAAAAAGAGCACCTCATTAGGTGCTCTTTCACTTTTACTTCCCGATATTTTTTAGCTCTAAGGAGCTAACAGTAATTAGCCTTCTAGTAAACTATTACCATTGATAGCAATCTTACGTGGTTGCATCGCTTCTGGGATTTCGCGTTCGAGGTCGATGTGAAGAAGACCATTTTCCATGCTTGCACCTACCACTTTTACGTAGTCAGCCAGTTGGAATTTACGCTCGAAATCGCGCTCTGCGATACCTTGGTATACGAAGGTTTTCTCTGCTTCTGCTTTACGCTCACCTTTCACAATTAGCATGTTCTCTTTCTGAGTCAGATCTAATTGGTCATCAGCAAAACCAGCGACTGCCATAGTAATACGGTAGTTGTTCTCGTCTTTTTGCTCGATGTTGTATGGAGGGTAACCGCCAGAAGAGTTCTTCGATGTATTCGCTTCCATCATGTTGAATAGACGATCGAAGCCGATTGCGTTGCGGTAAAGTGGAGTGAAATCTACAGTTCTCATAATGCTATCCTTTTAGTAAGCAATAGTCTTAGCTGCGAATTTTACTTGGATCTAACCTGTGTGTGACCCAGTAAACAGCTAAGAGATTCAATTCGCATTCCTCGGGTTTCACCTCTATTGGCGACAACGCTGGGACATGGCAATGAATCAATTTTTAAGTTGTGTGCTGCCAAAGTTATCCTCTATTGAGCGATACTTCGTTAGCGGTAATGAAGGTTCTGTTTCTTCTCTTGTAGAGCAAGACAGTCATCCTCTTCACAAATAGATATATGGATTGAGCAAAATAGTTTCAAGGGGTTATTTTCAATTATTTTTGCAACTCAATATTTTTCAATATCTTACAAACATAAAAAAGCACCATCCAAAGGATAGTGCTTTAAAATGATTTTAGTTTTTTGAGACGAAGCTATTTGGCTTTAGTTCAAGGAAGAGGCGCGGAGCATACGAATGTATGTGAGCACCTCTGACACAGAAATTAAGCCAAAGAGCGAAGTATCAAAGAGACTAAACGTCTAGGTTTGCTACTTTCAGTGCATTCTCTTCGATGAAGTTACGACGAGGTTCAACTTGGTCACCCATTAGCGTCGTAAACAACAAATCAGCACCAACAGCGTCTTCAATTGTTACTTGCATCATACGGCGAGTTTCAGGATCCATTGTGGTTTCCCAAAGTTGATCAGGGTTCATCTCACCTAGACCTTTGTATCGCTGTAGGCTTAGACCACGACGAGACTCTTTCACTAACCAGTTCAGAGCATCAACGAAGCTAGAAACTTCTTGAGTACGCTCACCACGCTTAATGTAAGCGCCTTCTTCAATCAAGCCATCAAGAGCTTCAGAAAGATCCGCTAGCTTACCAAACTCTTTAGAGTTAATAAGATCGATGCTTAGTAGGTGTTCATGAGTCACACCATGAGTACGAACCACAATCTTAGGAACGCTTAAGCCTAGCTCTTCGTGTTTTTCAACTTCAAGGCTGTATTGGCTTGCACCTACTTCTTTCGCGTTTAGCTGTTCAACAAGCTGCTTACCCCAAGCTTCAACTGCCGCGTCATCATGACACTGCTCGGCCGTTAGACGAGGAACGTAAATCAGTTCGTGAACCAATGCGCGTGGGTAACGGCGGCTCATACGATCAACAAGCTTGATGCCTGCATTGTATTGCTGAACAAGCTTCTCTAAACCTTCACCTGCAAATGCTGGCGCTTCAGGGTTTACGTGCAGTTCTGCGTTGTCTAAAGCCAAAGATACTTGATACTGGTTCATCGCATCTTCATCTTTAATGTACTGCTCTTGCTTACCTTTCTTCACTTTGTAAAGTGGCGGTTGAGCAATGTAGATGTAGCCACGTTCAATCAGCTCTGGCATTTGACGGTAGAAGAACGTCAGTAGCAGGGTACGGATGTGAGAACCATCGACATCGGCATCGGTCATGATGATGATGTTGTGGTAACGCAGTTTATCTGGGTTGTATTCGTCACGACCAATACCACAACCAAGAGCGGTGATTAGCGTTGCTACTTCTTGAGAAGACAGCATTTTATCGAAACGTGCTTTCTCTACGTTAAGGATTTTACCTTTCAGCGGTAGGATTGCTTGGTTCTTACGGTTACGCCCCTGCTTAGCTGAACCGCCAGCAGAGTCTCCTTCCACAATATATAGTTCAGACAGTGCAGGATCTTTTTCCTGACAGTCAGCAAGCTTACCAGGAAGACCCGCTAAATCTAATGCGCCTTTACGACGAGTCATTTCACGAGCTTTACGCGCTGCATCACGAGCACGTGCTGCATCAATAATTTTAGAACAAACTGTTTTCGCTTCACCTGGGTTCTCAATAAGGAACTCAGACAACTTCTCACCCATTGTAGATTCAACGGCAGACTTCACTTCTGAAGAAACCAGCTTATCTTTAGTTTGGCTTGAGAACTTAGGATCAGGCACTTTAACAGAAACAATCGCCGTCAGACCTTCACGAGCATCATCACCAGAGGTCGCAGTCTTCGCTTTCTTAGAGAAGCCTTCCTTGTCCATGAAGCTGTTCAGAGTACGCGTTAGCGCCGCACGGAAACCTGCTAAGTGAGCACCACCATCGCGTTGAGGGATGTTGTTGGTGAAACAGTAGATGTTTTCTTGGTAGCCGTCATTCCACTGCATCGCAACTTCAACGGTAATACCGTCTTCGCGCTCAGAGTTAAAGTGGAAGATTTTTTGGATGATTGGCGTTTTGTTAGTATTAAGGTGTTCAACAAACGCTTGGATACCGCCTTCGTATTCGAAGTGATCCATTTTGTCTTCTTCGCGCTCGTCAATTAGCTTAATTGATACACCTGAGTTCAAGAATGATAGCTCACGTAGACGCTTAGCTAAAATGTCGTAATGGAACTCGATGTTAGTGAAGGTTTCTTCACTCGGCCAGAAACGAATCTCTGTACCTGTTTTATCCGTGTCACCGATAACCGCTAGTGGCGCTTGAGGCTCACCGTGGCTGTAGGTTTGAGTGTGGATTTTGCCACCGCGGTGGATAGTAAGAGTAACTTGCTTAGAAAGTGCGTTAACTACTGAAACACCAACACCGTGCAGACCACCAGATACCTTGTACGAGTTATCATCGAACTTACCACCAGCGTGAAGAACCGTCATGATTACTTCGGCTGCAGATACGTTTTCTTCTGGGTGCAATTCTGTTGGAATACCACGGCCGTCATCGCTCACAGACACAGAACTATCTTCATGGATAGTTACAATGATGTCATTACAGTGACCAGCTAGCGCTTCATCAATAGAGTTATCTACCACCTCAAAAACCATGTGGTGCAGACCGGTACCATCATCCGTGTCGCCAATGTACATTCCAGGACGCTTACGTACCGCATCCAGACCCTTCAGTACTTTAATACTCGATGAATCGTAATTATCTGACATAGTTACTCTCTGACTAATTATCCTTGCTCTATTTTGCCATGTTCCACATGAAACATCCTGCTATTTTCGTCATGCATATCTGCAATCTGATCAGCGGTAATAGAGCTTACAAAAACTTGAGCCTGGGTCGCCTTTAAACACTCAGCAAGACGTGCTCGGCGTTGGCTATCTAATTCGGAAGCGAAGTCATCTATCAAATAGATGCACTGCTTACCTGTCATTTGAGTGAGGTGTTGCCCTTGTGCTACTCGTAGCGCGCACACCATCAACTTCAATTGACCTCGTGACAAGACATCTTCCACTGGAGTGCCGTTCACTTTTATCTTCAGATCCGCTTTGTTTGGCCCACTAAAGGTGTAACCAAGCTGCTGATCCCTTTCAAAATTATTTTCTAATATATCGGCGTACGGGGTGTCTTTGTCCCAGCCACGATAGTAGTTAATCTTTATCTCAAACTCAGGAAGGAAGGTCGCACAGATTTCTTCGGCGACTTCTTTGAGCTGATCAACGTAGGTGGCACGCCACTGACTGATGCTTTCTGCTAAACGGGCCAATTCTTGGTCCCAATAGCTCAGCTCTCGATAGTGCGTTGCCGTTTTCAATAAGGCGTTTCGCTGCTTATTGAGGCGCTTTACCCTGCCCCACGCATCATAAAAGCCCGACTCACTGTGGAAGACTCCCCAATCAATGAATGCTCGGCGATGCTTAGGTCCATCGGTTAGTAAATCAAACCCTTCAGGGTGAATCAACTGCAAAGGTAAGACTTGAGCTAACTGAGCCAACTTTTGCCCAGTTTGACCGCTTATTTTAACCTCTGTCGTGCCATCGCGCTGCTTATTAATGCCAATTGGCAGCTCAAATTGATCCGAGGTCATAAAACGGCCATGTACAAACAGCTCACTACACTCGTTTTGTATGATACGACCGGTAAGTGAACTCTTGAATGAGCGACCATGTCCGAGCAGATACACCGCTTCAAGGACACTGGTTTTGCCGCTTCCGTTAGCCCCTATAAGAAAGTTAAAGCCTGATGACGGTTGAATGTCACAGGCTTCAATATTTCTAAACTGCTTAACGATTAAGCGCGATAAAGGCATAACGTCTTCATATTAATCTTCAATCACGACTCGGTAGGTCAACATAGGGCAGCTTATAAGCGAATTGGCATAACAACGTACATCGCGCTGTCATCTTGCGCGTTCTCGATAAGAGCACTCGCATTGGCGTCTGACATTGAGATGCGAACCTGTTCACAACGCAGTGTGTTCAGAACATCCAATACGTAGCTTACGTTGAAGCCAATCTCTAGCGCGTCACCGTCGAAGTTAACATCGAGTACTTCTTCTGCTTCTTCTTGCTCTGGGTTGTTCGCGGTAATGCGCATCTCGCTATCCGCAAGGTTAACGCGAACACCACGGAATTTTTCATTCGATAGAATCGCAGCACGAGAAAATGCTGAACGTAATTCATCACAGCCAGCTTCAAGTGTCTTGGTGGTATTTTGCGGCATTACGCGGCGATAATCAGGGAAACGACCATCAACCAGCTTAGAAGTGAAGACATAGTTGTTCACTTCAGCTCGCACGTTAGAGTTACCAATTTGCAGTGTTACTGGCTGTTCAGGTGCATCCAATAGCTTCACTAACTCTTGAACACCTTTACGAGGAACAATGATCTGCTTCTGAGCAAAATCCGCACCCAGTTGTGCTTGAGATACTGCCATACGGTGACCATCGGTCGCTACGCTGCGCAGGATAGAGCCTTCAATCTCAAACAACATACCGTTGAGGTAGTAACGAACATCTTGGTTCGCCATTGAGAATTGTGTTTTCTCGATAAGACCGCGAAGTTCAGCTTGTGTCACTGACACTTCAACTTCACTGCTCCAGTCTTCAATATTTGGAAAATCTGCCGCAGGTAATGTTGCTAAAGAGAAGCGGCTACGACCAGAGCGAACCTGAATACGGTCACCATCCAATACCACCGTGATCACTGAGTTATCTGGCAATCCACGGCAGATATCTAGGAATTTACGTGAAGGTACGGTAATGCTACCCGCTTCGAAATCACCTTCAAGCGTTACACGGCTGATCAGTTCAACTTCTAGATCCGTCGCTGTCATCGACAACACGTTATCTTCTACTTTAATCAGTAGGTTTCCTAGAATTGGAAGCGTTGGCCTGCCACCGAGTGCGCCAGATACTTGTTGTAATGGCTTAATCAGGTGACTACGTTCAATGGTAAATTTCATATCTTGCTCTTACGGTCTAAATGGCACTGCGTAATAGTACGTGGCCAAGATTCTGCTTATTAAGGTTAAGAATACTGTGTATTAAGAAGAAAGGGTACGAATCAAGTTCGAATAATCTTCTTTAATGTCGTGGCTCTCTTCACGCAGCTGAGCAATCTTACGACAAGCATGCAGTACCGTCGTGTGGTCACGACCACCGAATGCATCGCCAATCTCAGGCAAGCTGTGGTTTGTTAGCTCTTTCGCCAGTGCCATCGCCAATTGACGTGGACGAGCAACAGAACGAGAACGACGCTTAGACAATAGATCAGCGACTTTGATTTTGTAGTACTCGGCTACTGTCTTTTGAATGTTATCAATAGTGACCAGTTTTTCTTGCAGTGCAAGTAGGTCACGCAGTGCTTCACGCACGAAGTCGATCGTGATCGGGCGGCCAGTGAAGTTTGCATTCGCAATAACACGGTTCAATGCGCCTTCCAGTTCACGAACGTTAGAGCGTAGACGCTTGGCAATAAAGAACGCCACTTCATCCGCAAGGTGAATTTGGTGGTCTTCGGCTTTCTTCATCAAGATCGCAACACGTGTCTCAAGCTCTGGTGGCTCAATCGCTACCGTCAAACCCCAGCCGAAACGAGATTTAAGACGATCTTCTACCCCGTTGATCTCTTTTGGATAACGGTCAGACGTTAGGATGATCTGTTGATTGCCTTCAAGCAGCGCGTTAAAGGTATGGAAGAACTCTTCTTGAGAACGCTCTTTATTAGCAAAGAATTGGATGTCATCGATAAGCAATGCATCAACACTACGGTAGTAGCGCTTAAATTCTTCGATCGCGTTGTTTTGCAGAGCCTTTACCATATCCTGAACAAAACGCTCTGAGTGCATGTAAACCACTTTCGCATTCGGCTTATTATCAACAATGGCGTTACCCACCGCATGCAACAAGTGCGTTTTACCTAAACCAGTGCCGCCGTATAGGAACAACGGGTTGTAGGCTGTACCTGGGTTATCAGAAACCTGACGTGCCGCAGCCAAACCGAGTTGGTTCGACTTACCTTCAACAAAGTTATTGAACTTATGTTTTGGGTTCACGTTTGAGCGGTGATTCAAGTCAACCGCGACAGGCTCTTCATCACGCCAGATATTATGGACAGGTTTGCGAGCTTGTAATTGCGCAGGTGCTGATGACTCAGCGGCCACATCAGCTGCAGTGCGAGTCTGAGTTGGTGTCGGTGTCGCAGGCTTTGGTGCAATCACACGCTTGCTTCCCACTTCAAAATGAAGATGTGGGATATCGTTACCGCAATATTCTTGCAGCAGACGGTTAATGCTATTTAGATACTTATCACGAACCCAATCGAGTACGAAACGGTTCGGTGCAAATAGAGTTAGAGTATTGTCATTGAGTTCCGCTTGTAACGGACGAACCCACATACTGAATTCTGTAGCTGGTAACTCTTCTTGAAGCTGTTGCAAACACTGCAACCAAAGCGAAGATGACACGGTGCCCTCACTCTATTTAAAGTAATATGAAATGACCGCTAATTTTACCTGTTGATAAGTCAGATCACCAGCAATTGATCACAGATCCAGTGAATAAGATCCAAGTTATTCACAATAAATTTGTAATTTATCGGTGGATCCACACATCTTGCCCCTAATTTACTCACACAATGATCCACTTATGCCCGGATCCTTGCTAGTTATCCCCAAATCGGGAATTCAATCTGGTTATGGTTAATAACATCTGGTTATTTATTCTAGTGAGCATTTTCCCAGTAACATCCAAACCCATAAATATAAGGAGTTACCAAATGAATAACTGGATTAAGGCTGCAATTGCGGCTATCGCACTCTCTGCTGCTACTGTTCAAGCTGCGACTGAAGTTAAAGTCGGCATGTCTGGTCGCTATTTCCCGTTTACGTTCGTTAAACAAGACCAGCTACAGGGTTTTGAAGTGGATTTATGGGATGAGATCGGTAAGCGTAACGATTACAAGGTTGAATACGTAACGGCAAACTTCTCTGGTCTGTTTGGTCTTCTTGAAACGGGTCGCATCGATACCATTTCAAACCAAATTACAATGACGGATGCACGTAAAGCGAAATACCTATTCGCAGACCCATACGTAGTAGACGGCGCACAAATTACCGTTCGTAAAGGTAATGACAGCATTAAAGGCATCGAAGACCTTGATGGCAAGACGGTTGCGGTAAACCTAGGCTCAAACTTTGAACAACTGCTTCGCAGCTACGACAAAGATGGCAAGATCAATGTAAAAACCTACGATACAGGTATTGAACATGACGTGGCACTGGGTCGTGCCGATGCATTCGTAATGGATCGCCTATCAGCACTAGAGCTTATCAAGAAGACTGGTCTACCATTACAACTAGCAGGTCAGCCATTCGAAACAATTGAAAACGCTTGGCCTTTCGTCGACAACGATAACGGCAAAAAACTGCAAGCAGAAGTAAATGAAGCATTAGCAGCAATGCGCGCAGATGGTACGCTAGAAAGTATCTCTCAGAAATGGTTTGGTGCGGACATTACTCAGAAGTAATTACTCACTTTCTCCATTCAAGGCCCACTGCTTTATACAGCGGTGGGCTTTTTGCTTTTGTGCACTGATTAAAAAACCTGATACAACAGTACTTACATATAGAACAACACTGCCAATAAAAATACGAGATAGATTATGGGATTTGACTTTAATTACATGCTAGAGCTGTTGCCAATACTACTGAAGTATTTAGGCACCACGATGGAGATGGCGACCTGGGGCTTGTTCTTTGCTCTGATCCTGTCTCTGATACTGGCGAATATTCGTGTATTCAAAATCCCAGTGCTCGACCAACTGAGCCAGCTGTACATTAGCTTCTTCCGAGGCACACCACTGTTGGTGCAGCTGTTCCTCCTTTATTACGGCTTACCACAAGTCTTCCCGTGGATGGTTGGGTTGGATGCCTTCAGCGCCGCTGTGATTGGCTTAACCCTGCACTTTGCCGCGTATATGGCAGAAAGTATTCGTGCCGCGATTATCGGTATTGATCGCAGCCAGATGGAAGCCAGCCTTTCGGTCGGTATGACAACCAGCCAAGCGATGCGCCGAGTGATCTTACCGCAAGCAACTCGCGTGGCACTGCCGTCGTTGATGAACTACTTCATCGATATGATCAAGTCGACTTCACTTGCCTTCACCCTAGGTGTCGCCGAAATCATGGCTAAAGCTCAGATGGAGGCTTCTTCAAGTTTCCGCTTCTTCGAGGCTTTCTTAGCAGTCGCACTGATTTACTGGGGCGTGGTGGTTATCCTCACTCGTATTCAAATTTGGGCCGAAGTGAAACTGAATAAGGCGTATGTACGATGATCAAATTACAAAGTATCCACAAGCAGTTTGGTGACACCGAAGTTTTGAAAGGGATCGACCTAGAAATCAAACAAGGTGAGATAATTGTCATCATAGGTTCAAGTGGTACGGGTAAATCTACCCTACTGCGTTGTGTGAATTTTCTAGAGCAGGCCGATCAAGGCACGATTTCGATTGATGATATCAAGGTTGATACTCAGAAACACACTAAGGCAGAGGTGCTTGCACTGCGTCGTAAGACCGGTTTTGTGTTCCAAAACTATGCACTGTTCGCTCACCAAACCGCGAGACAGAATATTGCTGAAGGTTTAATTACCGTTCGTGGTTGGAAAAAACAGCAAGCCCATGAAAAAGCACAACAAATACTTGATGATATTGGCTTAGGTGACAAAGGTGATAGCTACCCAGCCGCGCTCTCTGGTGGCCAGCAACAACGGGTGGGTATTGGCCGTGCAATGGCACTACAACCCGAGCTTTTACTGTTTGATGAGCCGACTTCAGCGCTCGATCCTGAGTGGGTTGGCGAAGTGCTTAACCTAATGAAGAAACTGGCAAATCAGCATCAAACCATGCTGGTGGTTACCCATGAAATGCAGTTCGCGAGAGAGGTCGCAGACCGAGTGATCTTCATGGCTGACGGTCATATTATCGAGCAGGGATCTCCACAGGATATTTTTGGTAATCCACAGGATCCTAAATTAAAAAAATTCTTAAATAAGGTTGGGATCGACTAAGGATCCTTGTGATTTTAGTTATTCTACGTATAATCCCCCGACCGGAATTTTAGTTAACCCAATCATTGACACTTTTTGTGACAGTGATTACAATTCCGCCTCTTTGTTGAGAGGCGTCGGTTTTCCTTTCTTATATAAAGAAGAGAAAAAATGCCCACGCCGGGTTTAACAAAAACCTAAAACTACTGATCAGTAAGGTAATTACAATGAAACGCACTTTTCAACCTACAGTTCTAAAGCGTAAGCGTACTCACGGTTTCCGTGCTCGCATGGCTACTAAGAACGGTCGCGCAACAATCAATGCACGTCGTGCAAAAGGCCGTAAGCGTCTTTCTAAGTAATCTTTGATTATTTTGAATAAGCTAGCCTTCGGTCGGGAGTTACGCTTGTTAACTCCCGAACATTATCAAAATGTCTTCAAGCAAGCTCATCGAGCTGGCTCCCCTCATTTCACCATCATTGCCCGAAATAACTCTCTTTCAAATCCTCGTCTTGGATTAGCCGTTCCGAAAAAGCAGATTAAAACCGCCGTGGGTCGTAACCGATTCAAGCGTCTTACTCGTGAAAGCTTTCGTAACACTCAACACAAACTTCCTAACAAAGATTTTGTTGTAATCGCTAAGAAGAGCGCGCAAGATTTAAGCAATGAAGAAATGTTCAAGCTACTCGACAAATTATGGCTTCGCCTGTCTCGCCCTTCGCGTGGATAGCGCTAATACCCATCTATTTTTATAGATGGTTTATTAGTCCACTCATCGGCCCACGCTGCCGATTTACTCCAACCTGCTCTTTATATGCGATAGAAGCGTTGAAAGCTCACGGTTTTGTAAAAGGGTGTTGGTTATCAGGCAAACGTCTATTAAAATGCCATCCTTTGAACGAAGGGGGCTTTGACCCCGTTCCACCAGTCCAAAAACAAGACAGAGATAAATAACGATGGATTCTCAACGTAATATCCTGTTAATCGCATTGGCTTTGGTTTCTTTCCTACTGTTCCAACAATGGAACGTAGCTCAGAATCCAGCACCACAAGCGGTTGAGCAGGCACAATCTGGCAGCACCCTACCAGCGCCATCTTATGCAGATGATCTAGACCCGGCTCCTGGTCAAGTTGCTTCTTCTGCTAAAACTATCACAGTAACAACTGATGTACTGACTCTGTCAATTGATACGGTTGGTGGTGATGTCGTTAAAGCAAACCTAAACGATTACTCTGCTGAGTTCGATTCTGAAGATACGTTTGTTCTTCTTAAAAACGAACCAGGTCACCAATTTATCGCACAAAGCGGTCTAGTGGGTCCTCAAGGTATCGATTTAAGCAGCACAAACCGCCCAAGCTACACAGTTTCAGCAGACAGCTTCACGCTTGCTGATGGTCAGGATGAACTACGCATCCCGATGACTTACCAAGCGAACGGCCTTGATTACACGAAAACATTCATCCTTAAGCGTGGCAGCTACGCAATGGATGTTGAATACGATGTAGTCAACAACTCTGGTAACAACGCGACATTCGGCATGTACGCTCACCTGCGTCAGAACGTAATGGATGACGGCGGTAGCCTAACAATGCCAACTTACCGTGGTGGTGCTTACTCTACGGAAGATACGCGTTACAAAAAATACAGCTTCGACGACATGCAAGATCGCAACCTGTCTCTTAACCTAGCAAACGGTCAAGGTTGGGCAGCGATGATTCAGCACTACTTTGCAAGTGCATGGATCCCACGCGACGAAGCAGGCAGCAACCTTTACACTCGTGTAATTGGTAACCTTGGCGACATCGGTGTTCGCATGCCGAACAAAACCATCGCTACTGGCGACGAAGCAAACTTCAAAGCAACGCTTTGGGTTGGTCCTAAACTTCAAGACCAAATGGCTGCTGTTGCACCTAACCTAGACCTAGTAGTTGACTACGGTTGGTTATGGTTCATTGCTAAACCACTTCATACTCTGCTTTCGTTCATTCAAGGCATCGTTGTGAACTGGGGTCTGGCAATCATCTGTCTAACTTTCATCGTTCGTGGTGCTATGTACCCACTAACGAAAGCTCAGTACACGTCTATGGCGAAAATGCGTATGCTTCAGCCTAAGCTGACTGCAATGCGTGAGCGTATCGGCGACGACCGTCAACGCATGAGCCAAGAAATGATGGAGCTTTACAAGAAAGAGAAAGTAAACCCACTAGGTGGCTGTTTACCTATCCTTCTGCAAATGCCTATCTTCATTTCGCTATACTGGGCACTAATGGAGTCTGTTGAACTGCGTCACTCACCGTTCTTCGGTTGGATTACTGACCTTTCAGCACAAGACCCATACTACATCTTGCCACTTCTGATGGGTGCTTCAATGTTCCTAATCCAGAAGATGAGCCCGACAACTGTAACGGATCCAATGCAGCAGAAGATCATGACCTTTATGCCGGTTATGTTCACATTCTTCTTCCTGTTCTTCCCTTCAGGTCTGGTTCTATACTGGCTAGTATCGAACATCGTAACTCTGATTCAGCAAACGCTTATCTACCGCGCGCTGGAAAAGAAAGGCTTACATTCTAAGTAAGTTCGATAATAGAAAGAGACAAAGAAAGGCGACCAAAAGGTCGCCTTTTTGTTTTTAGCTGATTACAATTCAGCTAATTGATTAATCGTGAGCGCCCCTTTTTGGCTTTCACATGCTAGCAGGCACAACTATGACTACAGATACGATTGTTGCTCAAGCGACTGCACCCGGCCGTGGCGGCGTCGGTATTATTCGCGTTTCAGGCCCACAAGCAGCCCAAGTTGCGCTTGAAGTTACCGGCAAAGTACTGAAACCACGTTACGCTGAGTACACCCCTTTTAAATCTCACGATGGTTTAGAGCTAGACCAAGGCATCGCGCTTTACTTTCCTAACCCGCACTCGTTTACCGGTGAAGACGTTTTAGAGCTGCAAGGCCACGGTGGTCCTGTGGTAATGGATATGCTCATCAAGCGCATCCTCGCTATTCCAGGGCTACGCGCAGCACGCCCAGGTGAGTTCTCGGAGCGTGCCTTCTTGAACGACAAGATGGATTTAACCCAAGCAGAAGCGATTGCTGACCTCATTGATGCCAGTTCAGAAGAAGCGGCGAAATCAGCTCTGCAATCGTTGCAAGGTGAGTTCTCGAAACGCATTAATACGCTGGTGGACTCTCTGATTCACTTACGCATCTATGTTGAAGCCGCTATCGACTTCCCAGAAGAAGAGATTGATTTCCTTGCTGACGGTAAAGTAAGTGCTGACTTACAAGCTATCATCGACAACCTCGAAGCGGTTCGCCAAGAAGCCAATCAAGGTGCCATCATGCGTGAAGGTATGAAGGTGGTGATTGCAGGTCGTCCTAATGCCGGTAAGTCGAGCTTACTGAATGCATTATCGGGTAAAGACTCCGCGATTGTGACTGATATTGCAGGTACAACCCGTGATGTACTTCGTGAACATATCCATATTGATGGTATGCCACTGCACATTATTGATACCGCAGGCCTGCGTGAAGCCTCGGATGAAGTCGAAAAAATCGGTATTGAACGCGCTTGGGAAGAAATTGCTCAAGCCGATCGCGTTTTATTTATGGTCGATGGCACCACTACCGATGCAACCGACCCGAAAGATATCTGGCCAGATTTCGTTGATCGTCTGCCGAATAACATCGGAATGACCGTGATTCGTAACAAAGCCGATCAAACCGGTGAAGATCTCGGGATTTGCCATGTTAATGATCCAACTCTGATTCGACTATCAGCAAAGACGGGACAAGGCGTTGATGCACTACGTAATCACTTAAAAGATTGCATGGGCTTTGCTGGTGGCAATGAAGGTGGCTTCATGGCACGTCGTCGCCACTTAGATGCCCTAGAACGCGCATCTGAGCATCTAGATATTGGCCAGCAACAGCTCGAAGGCTATATGGCAGGGGAAATCTTGGCAGAAGAACTGCGTATAACGCAGCAACACCTTAACGAGATTACTGGTGAATTCAGTTCCGATGACCTACTCGGCCGTATCTTCACCTCTTTCTGTATTGGTAAATAACCTTTAAAGGCCGGCTCATGCTGGCCTTTTTCTTTAGTAAGGACAGCTTAATGATCCACATTATTACAGGCAGCACCTTAGGTGGTGCAGAGTACGTTGGCGATCACCTTAATGATCTTCTTGAAGAGCAAGGCCACGAGATCACCCTTCATAATCAGCCTGAATTCGATGATATTCCCCAACAAGGCTTTTGGTTGCTGGTGACTTCAACTCATGGTGCGGGTGAATTTCCAGATAATATTAAGCCGTTTATCGACGCATTGACCCAGCAATCTCCAGATTTAAGCCCGGTTCGCTTTGCTGTCGTGGCGCTTGGTGATTCGAGTTACGATACCTTCTGTTTGGCGGGAAAATCAGTCCACAGCCAGATGAAAGAGCTCGGTGCTCAGCCTATTTCTGACTGTTTTACCATCGATGTATTGGAAACTCCGGTACCAGAAGACGCAGCAGAAGCTTGGTTCAACGATCATAGCGACCAGTTTTAACCTCTCTCCTCTCTCAAAAAGCGGCTTATGCCGCTTTTTTTGTCTCTGAACATCGTGATTGTGAATAACTTTTTTTCAAAAACATCGAAAATTAGCGATCTATTTTCAATTTCTGCTGTGGATAAGATCATACATATACGGTGATTAACCTATAGTTATCCAAATAACAAGTTTTAGGCTAATTTCCTCCTGTGAATAAGTAGCCATTTTGATCCCAGCTAATCCTCATCCTGATCAAAGTTAGATCACATCATTTGATCCAAAAAAGATCCATGATCTCGTTGATCATTTCCGACTTATCCACAGATACCCTCGATCCTAATAATAGGTCTAATAAAAGATCTCCTTAAAGATCTTATCTATATTAATTAAAAACAGCTTTTTCGAAAAATCCCAAAAACGTTTTCTCAGGCTATGAAAACAGGTAGAATATCGCTCCTTTTTATCAATCTAGAAAACGTTTGAATACCTGAGGTCGGTTCATGCTTTATCACGAAAAATTTGACGTCATCGTTGTTGGTGGTGGCCATGCAGGAACGGAAGCCGCACTCGCATCTGCACGTACTGGTCAAAGTACGTTATTACTTACTCATAATATCGATACACTAGGACAAATGTCTTGTAACCCAGCCATTGGCGGGATCGGTAAGGGCCACTTGGTAAAAGAGGTCGATGCAATGGGTGGATTAATGGCGCAAGCTATTGATCATGCAGGTATTCAGTTCAGAACATTGAACGCATCAAAAGGCCCTGCGGTTCGTGCTACTCGTGCACAAGCTGACCGCGCACTGTACAAAGCCTTTGTTCGTAACGTTCTTGAAAACACGCCAAACCTGACTTTGTTCCAACAGTCGGTTGATGACTTGATCGTTGAACAGGATCAAGTGGTAGGTGTGGTAACGCAGATGGGCCTTAAGTTCCGCGCAAGCGCTGTGGTTCTGACTGTGGGCACATTCCTAGGCGGCAAGATCCATATTGGTATGGAAAGTTCTTCAGGTGGCCGTGCTGGTGATCCACCATCGATCGCACTGGCTGACCGTCTTCGTGATCTTCCATTCCGAGTTGATCGCCTGAAAACAGGTACTCCTCCTCGTATCGATGCGCGTAGCGTTGATTTTTCTGAGCTTGAGGTTCAGCACGGTGATAACCCGACGCCTGTTTTCTCGTTCATGGGCAGCCGAGCTCAACAACCTCGTCAAATTCCATGTTACATCACGCATACCAATGAAAATACGCATGACGTAATTCGTGCCAACCTTGATCGCAGCCCTATGTACGCGGGTGTGATTGAAGGCATTGGCCCTCGTTACTGCCCTTCGATTGAAGACAAAGTAATGCGTTTTGCTGACAAGAACAGTCACCAAATTTTTATTGAGCCAGAAGGTCTAACGACTCACGAGCTATACCCGAATGGTATCTCTACCAGTCTGCCGTTTGATGTACAGGTTCAAATTGTTCGTTCGATGAAGGGCTTTGAAAATGCTCATATCGTTCGCCCTGGCTATGCGATTGAGTACGATTTCTTTGATCCTCGCGACCTTAAGCTGACTTACGAAACTAAGTTTATCAAAGGTCTATTCTTTGCGGGTCAAATCAACGGTACCACTGGCTATGAAGAAGCGGCTGCACAAGGCTTGATGGCCGGTCTGAATGCAAGTTTGTTTACTCAAGGCAAAGAAGGCTGGAGTCCACGTCGTGACCAAGCTTACATGGGCGTGCTTATCGACGACCTATCTACCATGGGTACCAAAGAACCTTACCGCATGTTTACGTCTCGCGCGGAATACCGTCTGCTGCTTCGTGAAGACAACGCCGATATCCGCTTGACTGAAAAGTCGCGTGAACTTGGCCTTGTTGATGACGCTCGTTGGGCTCGTTTCAACGAGAAGATGGAAAACATGGAGAAGGAGCGTCAACGTCTGAAAGAGACTTGGATTAATCCAAAATCTGAAGATATTGATCAACTGAACCAAATTCTGAAAACACCAATGTCTCGTGAAGCGAGCGGTGAAGATCTTCTTCGTCGCCCTGAAATGACTTATTCACAGTTAACCGCATTGGATCGTTTTGGTCCTGCACTGGAAGATCAACAAGCGTCTGAGCAAGTTGAGATCCAAGTGAAGTACGATGGTTACATTCAGCGTCAACAAGACGAAATTGAAAAATCACTGCGTCATGAAAACACCAAACTGCCTGCTGATATCGATTACAGCAAGGTAAAAGGACTTTCTAACGAAGTGGTTCTTAAACTAACGACAGCTAAGCCTGACTCAATTGGTATTGCTTCGCGAATTTCAGGTATCACACCTGCAGCAATCTCAATTCTGTTGGTTTACTTGAAAAAACACGGCCTGTTGAAAAAAGGTGAGGAAGCATAATGAGCGCATTACGCGAAAAACTGGATCACCTTATTGGCCAGACTGAACTTGAAGTATCTGAAAAACAACGTGGCCAGTTGGTTGGCTACGTTGAGTTACTGAACAAGTGGAACAAAGCTTATAACCTAACATCAGTTCGTGACCCACAAGAAATGATGGTGAAACATATCTTAGATAGCATCATTGTTAGCACTCACTTACAAGGTAAGCGCTTTATCGATGTGGGTACGGGACCTGGTCTTCCTGGGATTCCGCTCTCAATCATGAATCCAGACTGCGAGTTTTACTTGCTAGACAGCCTAGGTAAGCGTATTCGTTTTATCAAACAGGTGATTCATGAGCTGGGTATCGACAACGTGGTACCGGTTCAAAGTCGCGTTGAAGAATTTCAACCAGAAGAAAAGTTTGATGCAGTGCTCAGTCGTGCATTTGCGTCAATGACAGACATGGTAGAGTGGTGTCACCATTTACCTAAAGAGCAATCCGGTGTATTTTTGGCTCTTAAGGGACAACATCCTAGAGACGAAATCGACCTGTTACCTGAATGGTGTTCAGTGACAGACATTAAAGCTTTGCAAGTGCCAGAGCTTGATGGAGAGCGTCATCTAGTTACTTTATCGCGTCAGGGATAATCAGCGAGGCCATAGTGGGTAGAATCGTAGCAATTGCCAACCAGAAGGGCGGCGTAGGAAAAACAACAACTTGCATTAATTTGGCAGCATCAATGGCGGCAACAAAACGCAAGATATTGGTTGTTGACCTCGATCCTCAAGGTAATGCCACTATGGCGAGCGGTGTCGATAAGTATCAAGTTGAAGCAACTGCTTACGATTTGCTGGTTGAAGACACCCCATTTGATGAGGTAGTTTGCCGAAGTACATCTGGCAATTATGACCTCATCGCCGCAAACGGTGATGTGACTGCGGCAGAAATCAAGTTAATGGAAGTATTTGCTCGTGAAGTTCGTTTAAAAAACGCACTCGAATCCATTCGCGACAACTATGATTTCATCTTTATTGATTGCCCGCCTTCATTAAACCTTCTTACAATCAACGCGATGGCTGCGGCCGACTCCGTATTGGTTCCTATGCAATGTGAATACTTTGCTTTGGAAGGTTTGACTGCATTGATGGATACCATCAGTAAGCTAGCGGCTGTTGTAAACGAGAACCTGAAGATCGAAGGTCTTCTGCGTACTATGTACGATCCTCGCAACCGCTTATCGAACGAAGTATCTGATCAACTCAAAAAACACTTCGGTAGCAAAGTTTACCGAACTGTGATCCCTCGAAATGTACGTTTGGCAGAAGCGCCGAGTCATGGCAAGCCAGCAATGTACTACGACAAGTATTCCGCAGGTGCTAAGGCATATCTTGCTCTTGCAGGCGAAATGTTGCGTCGTGAAGAAGTCCCAGTATAGGTCTAACCAAAGGAATTCGCTCAATGTCTAAGCGTGGTTTAGGAAAAGGGTTAGATGCATTACTTGCAACTAGCTCATTGGCTCGTGAAAAACAGCAAGTTGCTTCTCATAGTCAGGCGTTGTCGGCTGATGGTGAGCTTATTGAACTGGCTGTTGGTTGCTTGAAGCCTGGTGTATATCAACCGCGTAAGGATATTGCGCCTGAAGCGCTAGAAGAGCTGGCAGCATCAATTCAATCTCAAGGCATTATCCAACCGATCGTAGTTCGCCCATTGGCGCACGACCAGTTCGAGATTATTGCTGGTGAACGTCGTTGGAGAGCGGCTCGTCAAGCTGGCCTTAAACAAGTGCCATGTTTGGTCAAGAGAGTCGAAGACAAAGCCGCTATCGCGATGGCGTTGATTGAGAATATTCAGCGTGAAGATCTGAATGTTATCGAAGAAGCACAAGCGCTAGAGCGACTACAGAACGAATTTGAGCTGACACACCAACAAGTCGCTGATGTAATCGGTAAATCGAGAGCTACGGTGAGTAACTTATTACGTCTAAATCAGCTCGAAAATGAAGTAAAAGGTTTAGTTTCCAATAAACAACTGGAAATGGGGCATGCTCGAGCACTGCTTGCGCTTGAAGGTGATACCCAGGTTGAAGCAGCAAACACTGCGGCAACCAAAAAAATGACCGTGCGTCAAACTGAGCAACTTGTCAAAAAGTGCTTAAAACCAGACGTTGAAGGTGAATCGAAACCTGAAGACACAGAAGCTATCGAACTTTCACGAAGACTCACGGAAAAATTGCAAGCAAACGTTTCAGTTACTCGTTCTGTTAGCGGTAAGTCAAAAGTGACAATTACTCTTGATGAGCCTCACAAATTAGAGCAACTTATTGCTAAACTAGAGTACTAAATGAGATAATTGATTTAGGTCAATTATGTAATAAACAAGTAATTTCGTACAAAAGTTGTAGGTTTGTATGCAAAAATGTAAATGATTGCTGCATTGTTATTGCAATCAATTTGGCTGAACGTATAATTTTCGCCAATTTCTCAGCACGCTTTTAAGCGAGTAGTAAAGAAGGCTTAAAAGAGGAACGAATACATGGTAGCGGCGTTAGCAAGACCAGGACGAGTGCTTGCAAAGCAAATGTTATTGATCGAGCTTAGCGCGGTTATATTAGTGGCGATAGGGTTAGGTTTAGCTGTTAATCCTGATTGGGGTTTTGCTGCATTAATCGGTGGCGGTATTTTTGTCATCGCAAATGCAGTTTTTTGTGTGTGTGCTTTCCTATTTAGTGGAGCTCGCGCAACTAAGTTAGTTGCGGCGTCGTTCTATGCAGGCGAAGCGCTAAAAATCCTTATCACAGTTCTACTATTCTCTATTGTCTACATGTATATGCAGGTGGAATTAGTTCCCCTCAAACTGACCTATTTACTGGTTCTAGGTATTAATATCTTTGCGCCAGTGCTTTTCATTAACAATAAAAAATAGGATGAGTTATGGCTGCGCCAACAGCATCCGGATACATTGAGCACCACTTACAAAACCTTTCTTTAGCTAAGTTTGGTCTTGTAGAGGAGACAAGTTTCTGGAACGTACATATAGACAGTCTGTTTTTTTCGGTGTTGACAGGGATGTTATTCCTTTGGGTTTTTCGCTCAGTCGCTAAGAAAGCAACAGTAGGTGTACCTGGTAAGCTTCAGTGTTTTGTTGAAATGGTAGTTGAATTCGTTGATGGCAACGTTAAAGACACTTTCCATGGCCGCAACCCTCTGATTGCTCCATTAGCACTGACTATATTCTGCTGGATTATTTTAATGAACTTGATGGACTTAGTGCCTATCGATTTCTTACCATATCCTGCGGAGCATTGGCTAGGTATCCCTTATTTGAAAGTGGTTCCTTCAGCTGATGTTAATATAACCATGTCAATGGCCTTAGGTGTTTTTGCTCTGATGATCTACTACAGCATCAAAGTAAAAGGCTTAGGTGGATTCGCCAAAGAACTTGCTTTACATCCATTTAATCACCCAATCATGATCCCGTTTAACCTACTGATTGAAGTGGTATCGCTACTCGCGAAGCCTCTATCACTTGGTATGCGTCTATTCGGTAACATGTTCGCAGGTGAGGTTGTATTCATTCTTTGTGCGGCAATGCTACCGTGGTATTTACAATGGGTAGGCTCTCTACCTTGGGCTATCTTCCATATCTTGGTTATTTTGATTCAAGCATTTGTTTTCATGATGTTAACAATTGTTTATTTATCAATGGCCCATGAAGATGGCGATCACTAAAAATTTTTAAGTTTTATTCTAACTATTAATGTTAATCGGAGAACGTAAATGGAAACTGTACTAAGTTTTTCAGCAATCGCTGTTGCTATTATTGTTGGTCTTTGTGCCGTAGGTACTGCAATTGGTTTTGCTATTCTTGGTGGTAAATTCCTAGAAGGCGCTGCGCGTCAACCTGAAATGGCTCCAATGCTACAAGTTAAGATGTTCATCATCGCTGGTCTACTGGATGCTGTTCCAATGATCGGTATCGTAATCGCACTACTATTCACGTTTGCTAACCCATTTGTTGGTCAACTAGCAGGCTAATTAACTGTTAATTAGTTAATTAAATTTTTGTAGTTGATTCTTAACGAGGGGTAGCTGTTGTGAATATGAACGCAACTCTGTTAGGTCAAGCAATTGCTTTTTCTATGTTTGTTTGGTTCTGCATGAAATATGTATGGCCACCAATCATGCAAGCAATTGAAGAGCGTCAGAAAAAAATTGCTGACGGTCTAGTAGCCGCTGAACGCGCTGCTAAAAACTTGGATCTAGCACAAGCCAACGCTTCTGACCAATTGAAAGAAGCGAAGCGCACCGCAACTGAGGTTATTGAACAGGCAAATAAACGCAAGGCTCAAATTATTGATGAAGCTCGCGAAGAGGCTCAGGCAGAACGCCAGAAAATCTTAGCGCAAGCGGAAGCCGAAATTGAAGCTGAGCGCACACGTGCCCGTGATGACCTGCGCAAACAAGTCGCAACTCTGGCAATTGCTGGTGCTGAGAAAATCCTTGAGCGTACAATCGATAAAGATGTACACGATGATCTTCTTAACAACATTACTGCAAAACTTTAAAGCAAGGGGCTGTATATGTCTGATTTGACTACAATCGCACGCCCCTATGCTAAAGCAGCGTTTGACTTTGCGGTAGAGAAAGGTGAGCTAGACCAATGGGGTCAGATGCTTACTTTTGCTGCCGAAGTGGCACAAAATGATGATGTTCACAATTTCTTAAGCAGCTCTCAAACTGCTGAAAAATTAGCTGAAGTATTCATTGTAATTTGTGGCGAACAATTTGATGAATTCGGCCAGAACTTGATAAAAGTAATGGCAGAGAATGGCCGCTTAATGGCTTTTCCTGATGTTTGCAAAGAGTTCTTATTGCTCAAACAAGAGCACGAGAAAGAGATCGACGTTGAAGTCACTTCAGCGGTTGAACTTTCTAAAGAACAACGCGCAGAGATCAGCAGCAAATTGGAACAGCGCTTAGCGCGCAAAGTTCAGCTGAATTGCAGTATAGATGAGACTCTACTTAGTGGAGTTATTATTCGAGCCGGAGACCTAGTCATCGATAACTCAGCGCGCAGTCGTTTAGACCGCCTGAGCGATGCATTGCAGTCTTAATGGGGATTGGAGCATGCAACTTAATTCCACTGAAATTAGCGATCTAATTAAACAACGTATTGAATCTTTCGACGTTGTTAGTGAAGCTCGCAATGAAGGTACTATCGTTTCGGTAAGCGATGGCATCCTTAGCATTCACGGCCTAGCGGACGTGATGCAAGGTGAAATGATTGAACTACCGGGTGGCCGTTACGCGCTAGCACTTAACTTGAACCGTGATTCGGTTGGTGCTGTTGTAATGGGTCCATATGCTGACCTACAGGAAGGCATGAAAGTTACAGGTACGGGTCGTATTCTCGAAGTACCAGTAGGTCCTGAAATGCTTGGTCGTGTGGTAAACACGCTAGGTGAGCCAATTGATGGTAAAGGTCCTATTGATGCGAAATTGACTTCGCCTGTAGAAATTATCGCACCAGGTGTAATCGACCGTAAATCGGTAGATCAACCTGTTCAAACTGGTTACAAGTCAGTTGACTCAATGATCCCTATCGGTCGTGGTCAGCGTGAACTTATTATCGGTGACCGTCAGACTGGTAAAACAGCGATGGCGATCGATGCGATTATTAACCAAAAAAATTCTGGTATTTTCTCTATCTACGTTGCAATCGGCCAAAAAGCGTCGACTATCGCTAACGTAGTTCGCAAACTAGAAGAGCACGGCGCACTAGCAAACACTGTTGTTGTTGTTGCATCGGCTTCTGAATCTGCAGCGCTGCAATACCTTGCACCGTATGCTGGTTGTGCGATGGGTGAATACTTCCGTGATCGCGGTGAAGATGCACTGATTGTTTATGATGATCTATCTAAGCAAGCTGTCGCTTACCGTCAGATCTCACTACTGCTTAAGCGTCCACCAGGTCGTGAAGCGTTCCCTGGTGATGTTTTCTACCTTCACTCTCGTCTACTAGAGCGTGCTGCTCGTGTAAGCGAACACTACGTAGAAGAATTCACTAAAGGCGAAGTGAAAGGCAAGACGGGTTCTTTAACTGCTCTTCCTATCATCGAAACGCAAGCTGGTGACGTATCTGCATTCGTACCGACGAACGTAATCTCGATTACCGATGGTCAGATCTTCCTACAAACTGAGCTATTCAACGCGGGCGTACGTCCAGCTGTTGACCCTGGTATCTCAGTTTCTCGTGTAGGTGGTTCGGCGCAGACTAAAATCATCAAGAAGCTATCTGGCGGTATCCGTACTGCTCTAGCTCAATACCGTGAACTTGCAGCATTTGCTCAGTTCTCTTCGGATCTTGATGAAGCGACTAAGAAGCAGCTAGACCACGGTCAAAAAGTTACAGAACTGATGAAGCAGAAGCAATACGCTCCTATGTCTGTATTTGACCAAGCTCTAGTAATCTTCGCTGCAGAGCGTGGATACCTTCAAGACGTTGAACTTTCTAAAGTTCTAGACTTTGAAGCTGCTTTACTGTCGTTTGCTCGTGGTCAATATGCCGATCTAGCAACACAGATCGACACAACGGGTGCTTTCAATAAAGAAATCGAAGCTGAGCTGAAGAAGCTTGTTGACGATTTCAAGGCAACCCAGACCTGGTAATTGGTAGGTGGTCTTAGGGCCACCTCATACCATTAACGGAGAGTAACGATGGCCGGCGCAAAAGAGATACGTAATAAAATCGGTAGTGTTAAAAGCACACAGAAGATTACGAAAGCAATGGAAATGGTAGCAGCTTCAAAAATGCGTCGTTCTCAAGACGCAATGGAAGCTACTCGTCCATATGCAGAAACAATGCGTAAAGTGATCGGTCATTTGGCTAATGGTAGCCTCGAGTATAAGCATCCTTATCTTGAGGAACGTGAAGCCAAACGTGTTGGTTACATCATCGTTTCTACAGACCGTGGTCTTTGTGGTGGTTTGAACATTAACTTGTTCAAAAAAGCCATGAACGACATGAAAGATTGGTCTGAGAAAGGTGCTGACGTTGAACTTGCAATTGTAGGTTCAAAAGCGACAGCATTTTTCAACAACAGCGGCGCGAAAGTAGCAGCTCAAGTTTCTGGTCTGGGCGATCGCCCAAGCCTTGAAGACTTGATTGGCTCTGTAAGCGTTATGCTGAAGAAATATGATGAAGGCGAATTGGATCGCCTGTTCGTAGTGTTCAACAAGTTTGAAAACACTATGGTACAAGAACCAACGATCGATCAATTACTTCCTTTGCCTAAATCAGACAGCGAAGACATGAAACGCGATCATGCTTGGGACTACATTTATGAGCCTGAGCCAAAACCACTACTAGATGCACTACTGGTTCGCTACGTCGAATCTCAAGTATATCAAGGTGTGGTCGAGAACCTTGCTTGTGAGCAAGCGGCTCGAATGATTGCTATGAAATCAGCAACAGATAACGCTGGTGACATTATTGATGACTTAGAACTTGTGTACAACAAAGCGCGTCAAGCGGCAATTACACAAGAACTTTCTGAGATCGTTTCAGGCGCAGCTGCGGTTTAAGCTTAGGTAAAACTAAATAGTTAGAGGATTAACGATGGCTACAGGTAAGATCGTACAGATCATCGGTGCGGTAGTCGACGTAGAGTTCCCACAGGGTGAAGTACCTCGTGTATACGACGCTCTGAATGTTAATGAAGTACAAGAACGTCTAGTTCTTGAAGTTCAGCAACAACTTGGCGGTGGCGTAGTTCGCGCAATCGTAATGGGTAGCTCTGATGGTTTACGTCGTGGTTTGACAGTTGAAAATACTGGCGCTCCAATCTCAGTACCAGTAGGTACTAAGACATTGGGTCGTATCATGAATGTCCTAGGTGACGCGATTGATGAGTGTGGCGAGATTGGTGCTGAAGAGCATTACGCCATTCACCGTGAAGCTCCAAGCTACGAAGAGCAGTCTAACGAGACAGCTCTTCTAGAAACTGGTGTTAAAGTAATCGACTTGATTTGTCCATTCGCTAAGGGTGGTAAAATCGGTCTATTCGGTGGTGCTGGTGTAGGTAAGACCGTTAACATGATGGAACTTATCAACAACATCGCACTTCAACACTCAGGCCTATCTGTATTTGCAGGTGTAGGTGAGCGTACTCGTGAAGGTAACGATTTCTACTTTGAGATGCAGGAAGCAGGTGTTGTAAACATCGAAAAACCTGAAGAATCAAAAGTAGCGATGGTTTACGGTCAGATGAACGAGCCACCAGGTAACCGTCTACGTGTTGCCCTGACAGGCCTAACAATGGCAGAGCGCTTCCGTGACGAAGGTCGTGACGTTCTACTGTTCGTTGATAACATCTACCGTTACACACTAGCAGGTACTGAAGTATCAGCACTTCTAGGTCGTATGCCTTCTGCGGTAGGTTACCAACCTACACTGGCTGAAGAAATGGGTGTTCTACAAGAGCGTATCACGTCAACTAAAGCTGGTTCTATCACGTCTGTACAGGCGGTATACGTACCTGCGGATGACTTGACTGACCCGTCTCCAGCAACAACGTTCGCTCACTTGGATGCAACGGTTGTACTTAACCGTAACATCGCATCTATGGGTCTATACCCTGCGATCGACCCGCTAGATTCTACTTCACGTCAACTGGATCCATTGGTAGTTGGACAAGAGCACTACGACATCGCTCGTGGCGTTCAGTCTACTCTTCAGCGCTATAAAGAGCTGAAAGATATCATTGCTATCCTAGGTATGGACGAGCTATCTGAAGAAGATAAGCAAGTTGTATCTCGTGCTCGTAAGATTGAGAAGTTCCTAACTCAGCCTTACCACGTAGCGGAAGTATTTACAGGTGACCCAGGCATTTACGTACCTCTTAAAGAGACTCTACGTGGCTTCCAAGGTCTTCTATCTGGTGAATACGATGACATTCCAGAGCAAGCGTTCATGTACTGTGGTGCAATTGACGAAGCTATCGAGAATGCTAAGAAGCTATAAGGCTAACTAGGAGGCGATATGGCAGCAATAACCTTTCACCTAGACGTTGTAAGTGCAGAGAAACAAATTTTCTCAGGCCTTGTTGAGACGTTTCAGGTGACCGGTAGTGAGGGTGAACTTGGTATTTTCCATGGTCACTGTCCACTGCTGACCGCTATCAAGCCTGGCATGGTGCGTATTGTTAAGCAGCACGGCCACGAAGAAATCATTTATGTTTCTGGTGGTATGGTAGAAGTTCAGCCTGGTACAGCAACTGTACTGGCTGATACAGCTATCCGTGGTGAAGAGCTAGACGCAGCAAAGGCGGAAGAAGCTAAGCGCAAGGCTGTGGAGAATATCCAAAATCAGCATGGCGACATAGACTTCGCACAAGCGGCCGGTGAACTGGCTAAAGCCATTGCTCAGTTACGAGTTATCGAACTGACAAAACAGCGTCGTTAATCTTTTTAAGATTACAGACTCTGAGATAAAGGCGACCTAAGGGTCGCCTTTTTGCATTTTTAGATTCTCAAAAATGCTTCTTTTACGTATCACTACTGGTTAAATGGTTATTGCGATTTAATTTTTTGCCCAAAAACGGTTACAATATCGGCTTAATAAAAATAACGTTGGATAGGTTTACAATGAAGTTTAGCGCGGTAATTCTCGCGGCGGGCAAAGGCACTCGCATGTATTCAAACACACCAAAGGTTCTGCACACACTTGCGGGTAAGCCAATGGTGAAGCATGTTATCGATACATGTAATGGTCTAGGCGCTCAAAACATCAACCTGGTTTACGGCCACGGTGGTGATCAGATGAAGGCTACTCTAGCTGAAGAATCTGTAAACTGGGCACTGCAAGCTGAGCAGCTGGGTACAGGTCACGCTGTGGATCAAGCATCTGCACATTTCGCTGATGATGAAAAAGTATTGGTGCTCTACGGTGATGTTCCACTGATCTCACCTGAAACCATTGAAAACCTATTAGACGCTCAACCAAACGGTGGCATCGCGCTACTTACTGTCGTGTTAGACAACCCGATGGGCTACGGACGTATTATTCGTCGTAATGGCCCTGTTGTGGCTATCGTTGAACAGAAAGATGCAACGGATGAGCAGAAGCTTATCAAAGAGATCAATACCGGCGTTATGGTGGCGACTGGTGGCGATCTGAAGCGCTGGTTGTCAGGTCTAAGCAACGACAACGCACAGGGTGAATATTACCTGACTGACGTTATCGCTGCGGCTCACGACGAAGGTCGTGCAGTTGAAGCGGTACACCCAGTAAGCCCAATTGAAGTGGAAGGCGTAAACGACCGCTCTCAACTGGCTCGCCTAGAGCGCGCTTACCAAGCTGAGCAAGCAGACAAACTATTGAAGCAAGGCGTAATGCTACGCGACCCAAGCCGCTTTGATCTGCGTGGTGAACTGCAGTGCGGTATGGACGTTGAGATTGATACTAACGTTATCATCGAAGGCAGCGTAAGCATTGGCGATAACGTGGTTATCGGCACTGGCTGCGTGCTGAAAGACTGTGAGATCGATGACAACACAGTTATTCGTCCATACAGCGTAATCGAAGGAGCGACTGTTGGTGAAGACTGTACGGTTGGTCCATTTACTCGCCTACGCCCTGGTGCAGACATGCGTAACGATTCGCACGTTGGTAACTTTGTTGAAGTGAAGAACACTCGCCTTGGTGAAGGTTCTAAAGCGAATCACCTAACGTACTTGGGCGATGCTGAAATTGGTCAGCGTGTAAACGTAGGGGCGGGTGCAATTACTTGTAATTATGATGGTGCGAATAAGTTTAAGACCATCATTGGCGACGACGTATTCGTTGGTTCAGACAGCCAATTAATCGCGCCTGTTACGATTGGTAATGGTGCTACCGTTGGAGCTGGCTCTACCGTAACACGCGATGTTTCTGAAAATGAGCTGGTTATCAGCCGTGCGAAAGAGCGTAAGATTGCTGATTGGAAACGTCCAACTAAGAAATAATCTCTAACGTTCAAAAGATATTCTTACGAAAGCCAGTAGCATCGCTACTGGCTTTTTTGTATCGGTCACTCACTGCTAACAAAATAATCAATTTGGCAATTGTATTTTTTTTATAGATTGTTAATATTCGGGCAGTAGTTCGGTATAAATGGGTTGATGTACGGTGATATTGGTTGAAAAGAAATGGCAAACATTGCCGATCATTATTTTGTCTTTTTCAATGTTAATAGGTCTCTATGGCTTTTATGTAACGTTGGAAAAGCTGGTTGTTGAGAATGAGCGTGATCACCTTGTCTCTTTGATGTCAGATGTTATCTATGAAATTCGTGAAGACAGTGAGTTATTTACGGCTGGCGTGGATGTTGATCACTACATTGGAGGGTTAACCCAAGCCAATACTCGCCTTCGAATTCAAGTGATCAATACCGATGGGGTAGTGATAGGGGATACGGACTTATCTGAGCATGCATTGGCGAGAGTGGAAAACCACGCTAACCGCCCCGAATTCCAACAAGCGCTTCAACAAGGTATTGGCAGTGATGTCCGTTTTAGTACCGTGACCTCCATCGACCGAATCTATTATTCAATGAAAGAGAGCGTTAACGGACAAGATTTCGTTGTCGTGATCTCCTCGCCAATGCATCAATTGAAACAGATGAACTTCCAATTAATGGGAATACTGGTGGGCATGGTCGTGCTGAGTTTAAGCTTCTTGATTGGCACCTCTTACGTGAGCAATCGCCAAATCGTTCAGCGAGTGGAAGAGGAGCAAAAGAAGCAAGATGAACGGATTCGCCAAAGAACCCATGAAATCGAGTTGATGCACCGCCTCGCGAATATGCTGGCCGCGTGTAACAATATGGTGGAAGCTCAGCAGATTGTTTCGGATATCTTGCCGCGAATTCTCGGTAACGTGAACGGCAGTGTTTCTTTGATGCGTGCATCTCGTAACCAGTTGATCACTCAGCTCGATTGGGGAGAGACTTGGCCGGGAAGTGCGAGCTTTGCTCCAGAAGAGTGTTGGTCACTGCGAAAAGGCCGTGCACATCAATCGAATGATGATTTCCACTCGTTAACCTGTGGTCACATGCATGAGATGGAAAACAACCAAACCCTGTGTATTCCGTTGACAGCACACGGCAACACCATCGGCATCATGCACCTTTACTTCGGTGTTGGTGACATCAAGATAGATCCCATTACCGAGCAATTGGCGTTCAGCGTTTCCGAGCACTTAGGCTTGGCATTAGCTAACCTGAGCCTGCAAGAGAAGCTTCGCTCACAAGCATTGAGCGACCCGCTGACTGGCTTATTTAACCGTCGTTTCTTCGAGCAAAAACTGGAAGAGCACTCAATGAATTCGGCCACCAGCGAGCAGCCATTATCGCTATTGATGCTCGATTTGGATCACTTCAAACGCTTTAATGACAACTTTGGTCATGATGCGGGTGATTTCGTATTGAAAGAGATCAGTGCACTACTTAAACAGAGTGTTAGCGAAGACGAGATTGCTTGCCGACTCGGTGGTGAGGAGCTAGCGGTATTGCTTCCACATTATTCAATGCAAGAAGCGACGGAGTTTGGTCAAACCTTGTGTGATGCGGTGCGTTCGATGCACCTTGAACATAAAGGTCTGTCATTAGGTCAGTTGGGTGTTTCGATAGGTGTCGCCACTTATCCTAAGCCAGCGTCTGATACTGAATCTCTGGTTAAGATGGCCGATAATGCTTTGTACATGGCAAAAGATATGGGCCGCAGCCGAGTGGTTAACTATGATGAATATAGCCGCCATAAAGCGCCAACGTTAGAAGTAGTCGATGGTGACGTTGCTGCTAAATAAGTAGAAGTAAAATTTAGATATAAAAAAAGAGCGAGTAATCTCGCTCTTTTTTGTTTTCGTTAACTTAGAAACTAGTCTTGTTTCTCGTCAGCGACTACTCGAGAGTTGTCAGGTGTCGCGAAGTGTTCAGAAAGCTCTTTGTTCGAAACAATATAGCCAACCCACAACGCACCCAAACAGATCACAACGGCAATACCCGTCGCGCTTAGTGCTTGGCTAGCCATTGCCGCGACCAATGCACTTGATAGGCCACTGATACTGATTTGCAGGCTGTTTTGTAGACCAGCAGCTGTTGCTGGGCTTTGTTTAGCGCTTGATAGAGCACGGTTTACTACGATTGGGTAAAGTGCGCCGTTTGCGACAGCAATCAAACAGAAAGGCGCAAGTAGAGGCCAGATTGACGTCAGTTCCCACTGTGATGCGATAAAGATAAGCATCGCCGCTACACTGAACAAACCGATAAGGTTTCTTAGTACAACGCCATCGCCATATTTCTTCACTGCTTGCTTACCGAAGTAACCACCCGCCATGAACGCGATTGTTTGTGGGATAAAGCTCAAACCGATGTCTTTTGCTTCATAACCTAGTTGAGCCATGATCTCTGGCATACCCGTTAGGTAAGCGAAGAACGCTGCAGATGCTGAAGCAAACATTAAGACATTACCCATGTAAGGCTTTGATTTAAGCAACATCTTGATGTCTGTCTTAATCGATGTCTGTTTTACTTCAGGCGCTTCTTTTGGTTGAGCCATTGTTGTCGCCACTAGCAGTGCACCCATCAAGGTTAATGTGATGAAGATGCTGTGCCAGCCAAAGCTATCCGCCAGTAACACACCTAGCTGAGGTGCTAATGCAGGAGATAGCGCAACCAAAGGCATGATGGTTGCAAAAATTTGTTGGCTACTGCTTTGTGAGTAACGCTTGATAACCATTGCTTGCCAGATTACCGCAGGAGCACATACGCCGATCGCTTGAATGAAGCGCAGTGTCAGTAGATGCCATACCTCGGTGCTGAATGCTAAGCCGAATGAAGCTGCAGTAAAGATAACAAGACCAACCGCCAGCGTATTACGGTGACCATACTTGTCACTCGCCAGACCCCAAAGAAGCTGACCCATTGCCATACCGCCAAGGAATACCGTTAAAGACAGGGCAATCTGCTCTGGGCCGGTTGCGAAATCAACTTCCATTGCCTTAAATGCAGGAAGGTACATATCGGTCGCAATAAAGCCAAGCATTGAAAGAACTGCAAGGTAGACCAATTGAAATTTAGAAATATTCATAAGATGCCATTAAGCTAAAGGTAGTGATGTTTTTATCATCAAAAAAATTGTTTGATATACAGAAGTGAAAGCCCCTGTTTATTTATGCTGACATTCTATTTTTCGAACCTGATAAAATAAAACGCTAAAATATGTGGTTATCAATCAAAAAATTTGAAGGCTTATGTTCTCTAAATCCTCTTTAGAAATGCTCGATACGGTAGCTCGCTTAGGCAGTTTTACTGCGGCGGCAGAACAATTGCACAAAGTACCATCGGCGATCAGCTACGGTGTTAGGCAGGTTGAGCAAGAACTGGATGTTCTACTTTTCAGACGTTTACCAAGAAAAGTAGAGCTGACACCGGCAGGTGAATTGTTCATTGAAGAGGCACGTGCGTTACTGAGACAGATGGAAGAGGTCAGTGCCCAGACTCGCCGAGCAGCGCGTGGCTGGAAGAAAACCTTGCGCCTAACGCTCGATAACGTGGTTAAGCTCGACAAAATGAAGCCGATGATTGAAGAGTTCTACCAAACCTTTGAGTTTGCAGAGCTTCAGATCAACATGGAGGTGTTTAATGGCTCTTGGGAGGCGATTGCACAGGGCAGAGCGGATATTGTGATTGGTGCGACCTCGGCGATTCCGGTCGGCGGCGACTTTGAGGTTAAAGATATGGGACGCCTAGATTGGGCGTTTGTAATGTCGCCAAGTCACCCGTGTGTGCGCGAACAGAACCTCAATGAAGAGTTCGTGAGCCAATATCCAGCCATCTGCTTGGATGATACCTCCAGTGTGCTCCCTAAGCGACACACAGGCCACTACTCAAGTCAAAGACGCCTGTTGTTACCCAATTGGTATAGCGCAATTGAATGCCTTAAAAATGGAGTAGGGGTGGGTTATATGCCGAGGCACATTGCCGCGCCAATTATCGAACAAGGCTTGCTGGTGGAAAAAATACTGCCTGAACCGAGTCCGCAGAGTCATTGTTGTTTGGTGTGGCGAAAAGACGATAACCATAAGTTGATCGAGTGGATGGTGAAATACCTAGGATCGAGTGAACAACTTCACCAAGATTGGTTGGATCATCGCAAGGCGGTCTAATGATCTTAGCGAGAAGATCCTTTTCAAGTTTGAGTTGAATCAGCACCAATAAAAAGAGCGAGTAAATACTCGCTCTTTTTGATTCGGTCGTTAACTCTTATGACAAGAAGAACTTGTAGGAAGGGTTATCGGTTTCATCTTTACACTGATAGCCAAGCTCTCGTAGATGTGTTGAGAACTGAGCCAAATCATCGTCATCAAGTTCAAAGCCACACAATACACGGCCGTAGTCGGCACCGTGGTTACGGTAATTGAATAGGCTGATATTCCAGTGTGTCCCTAAGGTATCAAGGAATTTAATCAATGCACCTGGGTACTCTGGGAACTCAAAGCTGTATAGGCGTTCTTTCAGTGGCTTCGATGGTTTACCGCCAATCATGTAGCGAATGTGCAGTTTTGCCATCTCATCATCAGAGAGATCGACAACCGGGTAGCCGCCCTCACGTAAGTCATTGATGATGTGTTCGAGTTCTTCTTGACCACCTTGTAGGCGTACACCAACGAAGATATTCGCTAGGCTTTCGTCGTTGTGGCGGTAGTTAAACTCAGTTACCGCTCGACCACCAATAATATTACAGAACTCTAGGAATGCTCCTTGTCGCTCTGGAATCGTAACCGCAAGTAGACCTTCTCGCTTCTCACCTAGTTCACAACGTTCAGAGACATAACGCAGACCGTGGAAGTTGGTGTTAGCACCAGACAATACCGTTGCTAATTGCTTGTCTTGCAGTTGGTTCTGTTCAGCAAACTTTTTCAAACCAGCCAGAGCAAGCGCTCCTGAAGGTTCAGCAATCGCACGAGTGTCTTCAAAGATGTCTTTCACCGCAGAGCATATCTCATCGCTAGAGACTGCAATGTGACCGTCAATGTACTGTTGGCAAAGACGGAATGTCTCTTCACCAATGCGTTTAACCGCAACACCATCAGCAAACATGCTGACTTGATCCAGTACTACTGGCTCACCGGCATCCAGTGCTGCTTTCAAGCAAGATGAATCTTCAGGTTCAACCGCGATGACTTTTATTTCCGGCATCAATTGCTTAACTAGCACGGCAACACCCGCAGCCAAACCACCACCACCGACAGGCACAAAGATGTAATCCATGTGACCATTTTGCTGAAGCATTTCCATACCCATGGTGCCCTGTCCGGCGATCACCAATGGGTGATCGAATGGAGGCACAAAGGTGTAGCCATGTTCAGCGGAAAGGCGTTCTGCTTCAGCTTTAGCTTCATCAAAGTTGCTGCCGTGTAGAACTACGTTACCGCCAAAGCCACGTACCGCATCAACCTTGATGTCTGGTGTGGTTTTTGGCATCACAATCGTGGTTTGAATACCAAGCTTAGAACCGGACAGCGCCATACCTTGAGCATGGTTACCTGCCGATGCTGCAATCACACCTGCGGCTTTCTGTTGCTCTGAAAGGCTTGATACCATGTTGTAGGCACCACGTAGCTTGAACGAGTGGACCGGCTGACGGTCTTCACGCTTTAGCTGAACCTGATTACCAATGCGAGCACTTAAGCGAGGCATCTCTTGCAGAGGTGTCACGATTGCGGCTTCGTAAACTGGCGCTCTCAGGATCTGACGCAGATAATCTGCGCCAGTTTGTTTTTGGGGACTGACCGTGTCATCACTCATAGATTAGCCCTCAAGCTTCGACTTATCACGCACCGCGCCTTTGTCGGCACTGGTTGCCATGCTTGCGTAAGCTTTCAGTGCGAACGACACTTCACGCTGACGGTTTTCTGGTTTCCAGCCTAGTGCGTCTTGCTTAACACGACGCGCTTCTAATTCAGCTTCAGGCACGTCAAGTGTGATCGAGCGGCTAGGGATGTCGATAGTGATGATATCGCCAGTGTTTACTAGACCAATCACACCGCCACTTGCTGCTTCTGGAGAAGCGTGACCGATAGACAAACCGGATGTACCGCCAGAGAAACGTCCGTCAGTTAGAAGAGCACAAGACTTACCTAGACCCATAGATTTTAGGTAGGTAGTTGGGTAGAGCATTTCTTGCATGCCCGGACCACCTTTAGGACCTTCGTAACGGATAACAACCACTTCGCCTGCTTTTACTTTACCCGCTAAGATGCCGTCTACGGCTGTGTCTTGGCTTTCAAATACGATAGCAGGACCTTGGAATTTCAGGTTCTCTTCATCAACACCTGCTGTCTTAACGATACAACCGTCAACGGCGATGTTGCCTGAAAGTACCGCTAGGCCACCTTCTTGGCTGAATGCATTCTCTTTGGTACGGATACAACCATCGACGCGGTCGTTATCAAGACGATCCCAACGGCAATCTTGTGAGAAGGCTTTGGTGGTACGAATACCTGCTGGGCCCGCGCGGAAGAACTTAAGTACCGCTTCGTCTTCTGTCTGCATGATGTCGTATTGAGCTAGCTGCTCTTGCATGCTTAGGCCAAGTACAGTGCGAGTTTGGTTGTTCAGTAGGCCTGCGCGGTCTAGTTCACCTAGGATAGCCATAACACCACCAGCGCGGTGAACGTCTTCCATGTGGTATTTAGGTGTTGAAGGCGCAACCTTACATAGGTGTGGAACGCGGCGAGACATCTCGTCGATATCACCCATATCAAAGTCGACTTCACCTTCTTGAGCTGCTGCCAATAGGTGAAGAACGGTGTTACTAGAACCGCCCATTGCGATATCTAGAGCCATTGCATTTTCAAAGGCTGCGCGGTTCGCGATGTTACGAGGCAGTGCTGATGCGTCATCTTGCTCGTAGTAACGCTTAGTCAGGTCAACGATACGCTTACCAGCATTGATGAATAGCTCTTCACGGTCAGCGTGCGTTGCTAGCATAGAACCGTTACCAGGCTGAGATAGGCCTAGCGCTTCAGTTAGACAGTTCATTGAGTTAGCCGTGAACATACCTGAACATGAACCACATGTCGGACATGCAGAACGCTCTACTTGCTCACTTTGCTCATCAGAAATGGTTGGATCGGCACCTTGGATCATTGCGTCAACAAGGTCTAGCTTGATGATTTGATCTGAAAGCTTAGTTTTACCCGCTTCCATTGGGCCGCCTGATACAAAGATCACTGGGATGTTAAGGCGCATTGCTGCCATCATCATTCCCGGAGTGATTTTGTCACAGTTAGAGATACACACCATCGCATCCGCACAGTGTGCATTGACCATGTATTCTACTGAATCCGCGATAAGCTCACGTGATGGCAGTGAGTACAGCATGCCGCCGTGGCCCATTGCGATACCATCATCGACTGCGATGGTGTTGAATTCTTTAGCGATACCGCCCGCTTTCTCGATTTCACCCGCAACCAGTTGACCCATATCTTTAAGGTGAACGTGGCCTGGTACGAATTGAGTGAACGAGTTTACAACTGCGATGATTGGCTTACCGAAGTCATCATCTTTAACGCCAGTTGCACGCCATAAAGCGCGCGCACCAGCCATGTTGCGTCCGTGGGTAGTCGTTGCTGAACGATAGATTGGCATTGCTTAAATCCTTATAAAATATTTGGCTGTTGCTTACTTAGTTGTTTGCGTTTGGTTTTCTGAAGTTTGGTCTGCTGGGTAAACGTAGTCTAACCAGCCCCACTTATCTTCAGTGGTTCCATTGAATAGACCAAAGTAAGCCGCTTGAACTTTTTCAGTGATAGGACCGCGTTTGCCTTCACCTACTGTAATTTTGTCTACGCTGCGAACCGGAACGATTTCCGCCGCTGTGCCTGTCATGAATACTTCATCGGCAAGGTATAGCGCTTCACGAGCAATGTTCTCTTCACGGATCTCATAACCCATGTCTTTTGCTAGTGTCATGATCGAATCACGCGTGATACCCGGCAGAATCGCACTGGTCGCTGGTGGTGTGGATAGCACGCCGTTACGTACCACAAAGATGTTCTCACCAGCCCCTTCAGAAAGGTAACCATCAACACTCAGTGCGATGCCTTCATCGTAACCATGACGGCGAGCTTCGCCACCAACTAATAGTGAAGATAGGTAGTTACCACCGGCTTTTGCTGCGGTTGGGATCGTGTTTGGAGCGGCACGGTTCCAGCTAGAAATCATTGCATCAACGCCGTTTTCTAGTGCTTCTTCGCCTAGGTAAGACCCCCAAGGGAAAGCAGCGATGATCAGTTCCATCTCAGTATTTTCTGGCGGGCAGACACCCAAACCAACGTTACCTACGAAACCTAGAGGGCGGATGTACGCTGACTCTAGCTTATTTTGGCGTAGCGTTTCGCGAGTCGCTTCCATAATTTCTTCCTCAGTGTAAGGAATAGGGAAGCGATAGATTTTTGCTGAGTCTTTTAGGCGCTTAGCATGTTCAGGGTGACGGAAGATAACCGGCCCTTTTGGTGTGTTGTAACAACGAACACCTTCAAACACAGAAGTACCGTAGTGCATTGCGTGAGTCAGGACGTGAACGTTCGCCTCTGCCCAAGGAACCATCTCACCGTTAAACCAAATATAGTCTGCTGTTTTAGCTGTCATGTTTGCGGTTCCTTATGCGTTTATCTTTTGTTGTAAGTTGTTGTTTGGCAGTTCATTACGGCTGATCGAGATAACGTCAACGGTACGTACATCCCACAGCTTTTCGATTTGGTTTACCAAGAACGAGATCGGACGGTCACTGTCTACGATGATCTCAACACTCGCCACTTTGCTTTCGTGGTTTTGAGTGCCCGCAACTTGCTTAACAATGAAGCCACGGTGGCGGATAACACGAAGAACACGCTCTAGTAGTACAGGCTTATCATCGGCTTTGATGTCTAATAGGTATCTTTTCATGTTATGTGTTCTCCAACATCTCACTGTTTGAAGCACCTGGCGGTACTAGTGGCCATACGTTTTCTTCTTCATCGATAAGAACATGAAGTAGGTAAGCGGTTTTGCTCTCTAGCATCTCTTTCAATGCTGGTTCTACTTCTTCTTTACGAGTGATGGTTTTGCCCGGGATATCGAACGCTTTCGCGAGCATCACGAAATCAGGGTTGTCATCTAAGATAGTTTCACTATGGCGGCCATCGAAGAACAACGATTGCCATTGGCGAACCATACCCAAGCGAGAGTTGTTAAGAAGTACCATCTTCACTGGGATTTGGCGGCGTTTCAGCGTGCCAAGCTCTTGCACGTTCATCATGAACGAGCCATCACCAGAGATAAGAATAGATTGGTCATCAGGACGCCCAACCGAAGCACCCATTGCAGCTGGCAAGCCAAAGCCCATGGTGCCTAAACCGGCAGAGGTAATGAAGTTCTGTGGATCGCGAGGCTGAATGTGCTGAGCTGCCCACATTTGGTGTTGGCCCACATCAGTCGATACGATAGAGCTTGCTGGCATCATGTCTGACAGTTGCTTCAACAGCAGTGGAGCAAAAATCAGATCACCAGGGTGGTCGTAACGCCATTTGAATGAGCTACGAAGACCTTCAGAGTGATGAACCCAAGAGGAGATGTCTTGGCTTAGCTCTAGTTGAGGCATGATCTTGTTGATGTCACCGCGAATTGGCGCATTGGCAAGACGCAGTTTGCTGAACTCAGCGGCATCGATATCGATATGGATAACCTTAGCATGCGGCGCAAAGGTATCGAGTTTGCCAGTTACTCGGTCATCAAAACGAGCACCGACAACAATCAACAGGTCACTCTCTTGAACCACAAGGTTAGCGGCTTTAGTGCCGTGCATACCCAGCATGCCAAGGTAGTGTGGGTCGTCACGTTCGATAGTGCCCAAGCCTTTCAGTGTGCTTACTGCTGGCATTGGGTTTAGGCGTAAAAACTCACGAACCGCATCGGTTGCTTTAGCAAGTTGAACACCACCACCTACGTATAAAACAGGACGGGTCGCTTGAGACAAAAAGTACTGTGCCTGTTCAATGGCATCAGTTGTCGCAACAGGAATTGCGGGTGGAGTAAATTCAGGAAGAGCGTTAACAGGTGCTTCTGCTAGTTGAACGTCTTTAGCGATATCGACGATAACCGGGCCAGGGCGGCCAGACTTTGCTACCACAAACGCTTCAGCGAGGGTTGGAGCTAGCTCTTCAATATCAGTTACTAGGTAGCTGTGTTTAGTACATGACAGAGACATACCAATCACATCCATTTCTTGGAATGCATCGGTACCAATGTGGGAACTTGCAACCTGACCTGTGATAGCAACCAATGGGATTGAATCCATAAAGGCATCAGCAAGGCCAGTGACTAGGTTGGTTGCACCTGGTCCCGAGGTTGCCATACAAACAGCGACATCTTGTGTTGCTCTAGCCATGCCGATCGCGGCCATAGCGGCGCCTTGCTCATGGCGACATAGGATATGTTCAACCCCGCCGTCATAGAGTGCATCGTAGATTGGCATGATGGCACCACCGGGGTAACCAAATACGGTCTCAATTCCTTGTTGCTTGAGTGCGGATACGACTAGTTCTGCGCCTTTCATCGGAATTCTCCCGTATTACCTTTATTTTGGTAACTGTTTCCTTTGTCTCTGCACATCTTGTGCTCCCATTCTTCCTGTAAATCGGCAAAGCCGAAAATGCTCAAAAATATAAAAATCGAATGTTTAAATTAGAAAAAACCCCCGGACTTGTCAGTGCGGGGGTTTTTTCTAATTCGTGGTTACTTTCTTCCCACTCGCCCCCGCGCAGTCTTAATAATGACTACGATAATCAGGTTAATCAGTGCGTAAATGCGAGCGTTAAAAATCATAATATTCGAGTTTTCTCGTTTATTGTCTTCAGTAAATGTCTACATCTCTAGTGTTATCACACAAATCTGCCGCATGACAAGGGAAATGTCATTCTTTTTTCACATTAAAATACCATTCCACCAAGCTATATAACAACCTTATCGCTTTGGTGAGCAACGAATATCCAGAGCGAATACTTTTAAATCAAAGACAAAGGAAAGTTATGGGACTCGCGATAATTCATAGCCGAGCTAGTGTGGGTGTAGAGGCGCCAGAAGTGACCGTTGAGGTGCATATAAGCAACGGAATGCCTGGCTTCACGCTGGTGGGTCTACCTGAAACAACGGTCAAGGAATCTAAAGATCGAGTGAGAAGCGCGATCATCAATTCTCGCTTTGAGTTTCCATCGAAAAGAATCACGGTTAATCTCGCCCCAGCCGATTTGCCCAAAGAAGGTGGCCGTTTTGACCTGCCCATCGCGCTTGGGATTTTGGTGGCGTCAGATCAGCTTCCGACATCAAAAATAGCTCAACATGAATTTATCGGTGAGTTGGCATTGTCAGGAGAACTTCGCTCGGTAAAGGGCGTTTTGCCTGCGACGTTAGCCGCCGACAGTGTAGAGCGATGCTTAGTTGTCCCACATCATAACGGTGATCAGGCTGCGCTGGTGGGCAAGGGAGCGCATAAATCTGCACAAACCTTGTTGGAGGTTTGTGCTGACATGTGTGGACAGGCTCAGCTTGGGCTATATAGAACGGAACATCATCAGGCTGATGTTTCAGTGCTTCGCGACCTACAAGATATTATCGGCCAACAACAAGGCAAGCGAGCTCTAGAGATAGCCGCTGCTGGGAATCATAACTTATTGTTTCTTGGCCCACCCGGAACCGGAAAAACTATGCTCGCTTCTCGACTGCGTGACCTATTACCTGAAATGAGTGATGACGAAGCGATGGAAACCGCGTCGGTGGCCTCGTTAACGCAACAAGAAATCAATCAATACAACTGGAAGCAACGACCTTTTCGCTCTCCTCACCATTCCAGTTCAATGGCGGCATTAGTGGGTGGTGGTTCGGTGCCTCGCCCCGGAGAGATCTCTTTAGCGCATAACGGTTTATTGTTCTTAGATGAGATGCCGGAGTTTGAGCGCAAGGTGCTTGATTCATTACGAGAGCCACTAGAGTCGGGCGAGATCATTATCTCCCGTGCTGCGGGCAAGACTCGTTTTCCTGCGCGTTTTCAATTGGTCGGTGCACTTAACCCAAGTCCAACGGGTTATTACGAAGGTAACCAGGCGCGCGCCAACCCACAGATCATTCTGCGTTACCTCAATCGCTTATCTGGGCCCTTGCTGGATAGGTTCGATATGTCATTGGAGATACCTCTGTTGCCAAAAGGAATGTTGGCCGAAGGCGGTGATCGCGGTGAAACCACTCAAGTAGTTAAGCAAAGGGTTAGGCAGGCGCGAGAGTTAATGCTATCTCGCAACCATAAATCGAATGCACTGTTAGGTAGCCGAGAAATTGAGAAGTATTGCCCACTGCGACGCGAAGATGCAGAGTTTCTTGAGACAGCACTACATCGCTTGGGTTTATCGATTCGTGCTTATCATCGAATTATTAAGGTGGCACGAACCATTGCCGACCTTGACGGTAACGAGCAGATCGAAAAGAAACATCTATCAGAAGCGCTAGGCTATCGCGCGATGGATCGCTTGCTGAAACAACTCACGGCTCAAGCTGTCTAGCAAGCAGAAAAAGCCTGCTTAGATGCAGGCTTTCGTTGGATTGCAGTTCATACTCGCTAAGGTTAGAACTTGTAGTTCAAGCCAACTGAAACGATATATTGAGACTCGTCGTAGAAGGTAATGTTCGAGTCGCTGGTGCCGTAGCCTGCCAGTGAAATAAACGACCAGTTTTCCCAATCCATGAATTGATCATACTCATAGGCGGCGAATAGGTTGATATTGTCGTCGCTGCGTTTCTTGTCGTAGATCGGGTTGCTCGCATCGTAAGAGCGTTGGTTGTAACCCGCTGTTAGTGCGTACTTGTGACGCCCCATGCCACCAAACAAGCTTACCTCACCACCGAATTGGTCGTAAGATTCAGCTTTACCATCAGCATCACGTGTTTGATAGATGGCGGATGGAATAAGCATCATGGTACGACTAAGTGGCAGGCGATATTGACCTTTCAAGTAGAGAGTATTGGCATCTCGTTTGAGCTCTTGATCTTGAATATCATCCTTGTCGACATCTTTGGTCGCATAGGCCATGTCTAGCGAGAAAGCTGAGCCCGCAATGTTGCTTAGCTTCAAACGAAACGCATTGCCAGTTTCATCGGTCTTGGTGCGAGCTGATGTGGTGTTGTATGGATCAGCCCAAGTTTCACCAGACATAATGGTTGGCAGCAGTGAAGCGTCGATCACCATGCCTGACTCAAGTTGGTATTTGTAACCGACTTCGAGAACTACAGTACCTGTTGCTACATCATCTCGCGCGGTACCTGTGTATACCTGATGGTTTAGCTTTTCACCAAAGGTATAAGCAACACTACCTAAAGGAGCAACCAGAAAAGAGCTTTCCGAAGAAGCCTTCTGATCTGTGGATGAAAGATTGCTATCAGCATCGGTATTAAAGTTCGAGGTGGAAGAGGTAACCCCGGTATTGAGAGAGATTTCACCACTGAAACCTTGTTGGTCTGCAAGCTTGGCAAAAGCGGGAGAAGCCGCAACGCTCAATGCCAAGAGAGTTATTTTTATTTTCATTCAAGGGCTCCTTGCCCACCGGTTCTTAGGACGGGTTATTAATAGCAGTAAAGCTTTAAACTTCCAGGTTAATTATTTATCAATAATGATTTTTGAACTAACAAAAAAAAAGGAAGCCGAAGCTTCCTTTCATCAATGGCTTACTTCTTTAATAAGAAGTTCACGAGCTCGAAGTACTCATCAAGAGAGTTGATACCTTGAGCTTCTACTAGGTAGCGGTTGTTAACCACAACAGCGGGTACACCTGAAAGGCCGCTGTCTTTGAATGCTTTGTCGAAGCGACGAACCATAGAATCTACAGCAAAGCCGTTATACGCAGCATCGAATTTCTTCGCATCAACGCCTTCGTCTAGGAAGATTTGACGCAGTTCTTCTTCATCACGTGGTGGCTTGTTCATTGTGTGGATGCGGTTAAACATCACTGGCACCATTTTATCTTCAACTTTCAGTGCAATCATTGTCGCGTAAGCTTTGCTCATTGGCAGACCCATGTTGCCACCCATGAATGAAACATGGTTCTTCTGTAGCTTAGCGTCTTTAGGTAGCTGTTGTTTTAGCTGCTGGATGATTGGCTCAAAGCTATTACAGTGTGGGCAGTAAAAAGAGAAGAACTCTGTCACCATTGGTTTTTTTGATGCTTCTAGGTCGAGAACTTTGTAGTGTTCACCTTCGTTAAATTTCGCAGCGTGAGCGGTAAGGCTCAACATGATCAATGAGAAAAATGCGAATAGCTTTTTCATTTATCCAATCTCCATTATGTTTGAATTTTTATCTAGTTGTATGTTGCGATTGCTGTTACCACTGAGGCATTAACGAAAGTGGTGGCTCTTGCAGGGTAGCAATTTGCTCTTTACAAGCAAGTACTTGTTGCTCCCAATATTTCGGATCATTAAACCACGGGAAGGCCAGAGGAAACGCAGGATCGTGCCATCGTTTCGCCAACCATGCCATGTAATGCACCATACGTAGACCGCGTAGTGGTTCGATTAGTTTCAGTTGTGCGGTATTAAAATCGCAAAACTCTTGGTAACTCTCTAGCAAAATATCCAGTTGCATCAGCTTATCTTGGCGCTCGCCATTGAGCAGCATCCACAGATCTTGTATCGCAGGGCCGTTACGTGCGTCATCAAGATCGACGAACATTGGCCCATCGCGCCACAAAATATTGCCAGGGTGGCAGTCACCGTGCAGGCGGATATTCTCAATGTTGCTCGGCCACTGGCTCTCTAGCTCTTTGATCAGAAGGTCAACGTCATTGAAGAAGGCATTTTCTAGGTGCGTCGGGATAAACTGAGAGTTCTCTAGAATCTTACGTGGCTGATAAAGGTATTCATCTAAGCTGATGGTCGGGCGATGTTGGAATGTTCTTCCCGCGCTGGCTTTATGAATACGACCAAGAAAGCGTCCTACGCCTTCCAATTGATCTAGATTGTCAACTTCATACTGTCTGCCGCCAACACTTTCAAATAGTGCAAATAGGTAGCCTTGGTATTCATGTAAGGTTGCACCGTTGATTCGCATTGGAGGCGCAACCGGCATCTCTTGTTCGATAAGCTCGAGTGCGAAGTCATGCTCTTCTTGGATCTGTGCCTTGTTCCAGCGTTGTGGACGGTAAAACTTAACGACGTAGCGCTTACGGTCTTCATCGGTGAACTGATAGACACGGTTTTCGTAACTGTTGAGAGCGAGAAGCCCGGATTCAGCGCGAACTCCGATGCTCTCCAGTGCGTACCACATGAAGTCAGGAGTCAGGTTATCAAAGTTAAAGGCTTGCATCGTCATAGAATAAAAAAGGCTCATTACTGAGCCTTTTTCCATTTATTGGGTTGTTATACCAAGCACTACGGTGCGGGTATCAGAGCTTCTTGATAAAGCGGCTTTCGACTTCCATCGTAAACTCTTCATTATCCGAGAGTATAAACTGAATTGTCGAAACTGGTGAGCTCAGTTTTTCTGGGTCGGCGCCCAAACTGATAGGTAGGTTCAAAACCTCGCCTGGATCGACAGTAATCGTCTGTTTACCATACCAGATAGAATCGGGCAGTCCGCTAACATCGAGTTTGTACTCTTGCTCTTGTTGAGTCTTGTTGATCACTTTCAAGGTGTAGGTGTTTTCAACCAACCCTTGGTTATTGACTCTAAACAGTTGGTTTCGGTCACGCAGAACACTTAGGCCGGCAGGATCAACGCTCGCGATTTGGGCGAAGAACAAGCCCAGCATCACGATCAAGATAGCGCCATAGCCCAACAGCTTGGGACGCATTACCTTGGTCGAGTGACCTTCAAGTCTGTGCTCGGTGGTGTAATTGATCAGGCCTTTCTCATAGCCCATACGCTCCATCGTGTTGTCACAGGCATCAATACACGCGCCGCAGTTAATACACTCGTATTGCAGGCCGTCACGGATATCGATACCCGTAGGGCACACTTGTACACACAGATTACAGTCAATACAGTCGCCTAGACTAAGCTCTTTTGGATCGGCTTTACGAGAGCGAGGGCCACGGCTTTCACCACGTTCTGTGTTGTAACCAACGATGAAGGTGTCTTTATCGAACATTGCCGACTGGAAACGCGCGTAAGGACACATGTGCAGACAAACAATTGAACGCATCCAACCCGCATTGGCATAAGTACATCCAGCAAAGAACAGTACCCAAAACACCGGCCAGAAAGACGAGTTAAAGGTAAAGAAGCCAACCACTAACTCTTTGATTGGGATGAAGTAACCAACAAAGGTTAAGCCCGTCGCAATGGCAATCGCCCACCACGCAATGTGTTTGAGGGTTTTTCTGAGGATTAAATTGCTCGTCAGTTTGCCCGAGTCTTGTTTTCTTCGCTTATTGGCAGCGCCTTCTAGCTTCTCTTCGAACCAGATATACATGAAGGTCCAGACGGTTTGTGGGCATAAATAGCCACACCAGACACGGCCTAAGAAGGTGGTTATGAAAAACAGGCCAAACGCGGCAATCATAAATAGGATCGCGAGTAGGGTCAGATCTTGCGGGTATAAGGTGGTGCCAAAGAAGTTGAACTGTTGGCTGCCGATATCGAGCAAGATCGCTTGACGTTCACCAAAGGGAATCCATGGGATAAGCGCAAAAAGTAAAAGTAAGAACCAACCGCCATAGCGACGCAGTTGTTGGAATTTACCTTTGCTTTCTCGAACATAGATTCGGTTACTTGGGTTAAATCGATCTCCATTACCTTTATGTGTTTTCGGGTTAAAGGTTTTAGGAGTCACATCTTTGATATCGATTTTATCCTGACTCATGGACTATCCTTTTTGTGGCTTGTTTGCCCGGTTAAGTCGGGCATGACGACATTACTTGAAAGTATGGTTTAGAGAACCTGTTGAAATTGAGCTTGGTGCATTTGTTGTTATCGCACTCACTCTTATTATTTTAGAAGATTCTTATGGATGGCGATTATAACGACAATCTTGTTCTCATTTCTTTAACGCTATCAACCTTTAACAACAAAAGTCATAACAGTTGTGACGAAAAAATAGCGAACAGAAACAAAAAAGCGACCTGGTGGTCGCTTTTTAAAATTGAGTGTTTTATCTATACGGCAATTGAGCTCTAAACTAACGGGCGACTAAAGAAGGCCACGTGCTTTTAGAATTGCGGTTTTGAAATCATCTTCTTGGTCTTTTTTCAGGCCCGGGATCATCTCATCTTTTTCGCTGTTGCGCATTTTTAGGTGATAGATAAGAACATCGTCAGTCAGTTCTTCAAGCTTGCCTTGGTAGCCCGCTTCTTTTGATAGCTTAATGATGAACTCTAATAGGTTAAGCTCTTGATCTTTCTGCCACTCAGGCTCCATCAGTTCAAGCAGTTCTTCAATGCGGTGACACTTCATACTTTATTTCTCCACAAATTTTATAATGATTTGTGGCTAAGGTATCAAATCGGGTAGGGAATACCAATGTGTAAACACATTTCAAGATGGGAGCGGGCAAGAAAAAAGCGCAGTAAAAACTGCGCTTTTTGTTAAGCGGCTTTAATCACTTTCGTTGTAGTCGGTGCTAATAAAGCAGTCTTCTCAACTAGAGTCATTGTAGGAGCCAATTTCTTAGCCGTTGGAGCAGCAACAAAGCCACTACGACGACGCATCGCACTACGGTTGGTGTGCGAGAACCTGACAGCTGTTGGGCGCATTAATTTACCTAACGGTCAGGCATATCCATTGCCAATCTAATGGCCTGACTTATCATGAGCTTCGCTTCAATTACTTGAAGAGTCACTCGTCTGGCTTTCGCCAATCCGAAAAATAAATCAGGATAATGATATGCATGCATATCAAGGCTTAGATTATCACTATCTAACTTATCGATCGACGCCTGAGTGATAATTAAACGATATTAGAGCTAAAATAGTGTGAGCAGTATATTTGAGTTTGAACCTCTTTCAGGCTTAAGATGATGCTTTAAAGGAGGTGCATATGTCGTTCTTAAAGAAAACGTTAGCAAGTTTTGGAATTGGATCTGCCAAGGTGGATTCTGTATTGCAACAGGAAGTGCTTTATCCAGGTAAGAAGGCGAGCATTATTGTGCATGTCTATGGTGGCGCTCAGCCACAAGAGATCGACAATATCGATCTCAACTTGTGCTGTCGTTACGTCAAAGAAATTACTATGAATTCGCAAAGGCAAGAGGGCGGTCAAACACGTCGAATGCACCAGACATACTCGTTGGCCAAATGGAGCCTGCCGTATGCCTTTGTTATTCAGCCGGGTGAAACCCGTGATTTTGAATGTGAGTTTGATGTCCCGCTGAACACACCTGTCACGATTGGTGATTCAAAGGTGTGGCTAGAAACCGGGCTCGATATTGCGATGGCGATTGATCCATCGGATAAGGATATTTTAACGGTTCGCCCAGATGCACTTCTTGATGGTATTTTTAATGAACTAGAAGCTCAAGGTTTACGCATTCGCCAAGTTGAGTGCGAAGCAGTAGAGGGCTTTGAACTGCCATTTGTTCAAGAGTTTGAGTTTGTCCCTACCACTGGTCCATATCATGGCCGCTGGCGTGAACTGGAAGTGGTTGCTCATCGTGATGAAACCGAGCTTAAGTTGTGGTTTGAGATAGACCGTAATCGCGATGGTGCAAAAGGCATGTTGGCGAGCTTGTTAGGCATTGGCCAACTGCAGCGTCAATTGAGTGTGCCATTGGATACGTCACCACAAGATGCGGGCAAGATGGTACTTGAGTATCTAGACAACGCATCTTAGTTAGCTCTTTGGTTCTGTAGCTTTAGAGACCTTAGCTTCATCACACCGTTTAGGCGTTATTAATGTCATAAAAGATGTCATAAAAATTTAAGCTTACACGTGTAAGCTTAATGTGCAATACTAGGCAAATCGAACATTTACTCTAGTAGGATAATCATGTCTGCATCATCGGCGAGCGAATACAGTGACATCGAAGAACGCGCCAATGCGATAACCCATGGCTTGGGTGTTGTGCTTGGCGTGGTTGGTTTAATCCTGCTGCTGATTCGTGCGTTTGACCATCAAGCCGACATACTGACTATTGCGAGTATGGCGGTATATGGCAGCAGTATTATCCTACTCTTTCTCGCTTCCACGCTTTATCACTCGATCACCACAGAAAAGACCAAGCGATTACTGAAAACTCTCGATCACTGTGCGATCTACTTATTGATCGCGGGCAGTTACACGCCATTTTTATTGGTGAGTTTAAGAACACCATTGGCGATGGGTTTGATGGCAGTGATTTGGGGTATCGCGCTAGTCGGAATTATTATGAAGATTGCCTTCGTCTACCGATTTAAGCGTTTGTCATTGGTGACTTACTTGGCGATGGGTTGGTTATCGCTGATTGTGGTTTATCAACTGGCGATGAATATCGAGATGGGTGGTTTGGTGCTACTAGCACTCGGTGGCGTGATTTACTCGTTGGGTGTGATTTTCTATGTGGCAAAACGCATCCCTTACAATCATGCCATCTGGCATTTGTTTGTGTTGGCGGGCTGCGCTTGCCATTTCTTCGCTATTTATTTGTACGTGACTCCGGTTTAGCGAGCCAGTACCTCAGTAATCTCAGCTTTAATCTGATATTCAGGGTGTTGTTCTAGGTCGAGCTTGATGAGCTTGCCTTCTTCACCCGTCTTTGGTCGTAGGTATGTGTCGGCCATTCGTTTGATTGATTTCCACACAGCAACTTCTTCTTCTGCCAACAACTCACCTTCTGCAGTAAATACGCTGATGTTAAGTGATACCAAAATGACCGCTTGAGTGCCTTGGTTAGTGATGGCTGTCGGAATGATAAGCTCACCATCTTCATAGCGACTTGCACCCAGTACAACATCCACTCCTGACTGAGACAGCTGTAAGCTAGGCTTTTTACTATTAACCACAATCGTAGTGCCACGCGTGTTCGTTGCGACAGGTACGGCTACGACAGGGGCTGCTGCAATAGGCGCTTCGATCTCTGATGTTGTCGCTGCTGTTTCCGTTTGCTTCGGTGCCACGTATTGCCAAGTAAAATCATCTTTGAGTAACACTTGCTTGCCATCAGGCAGTGTGACCATTTGATCAGCAAAGGCAGAACTTACGAATACTGAGTTTGCGAGCAATGCGCTAGCGAGAAGTACGTATGATTTCATCTGTGTTTCCTTGATTTTGTGCTTGGTTAACGTCGCCAAAAGGCTGGGAAAAATAGAACAATGAGCGTCAATATCTCGAGTCGCCCCATCAGCATTCCTAAGCTTAGCAACCATTTAGCGGCGTCGGGCAGTGGAGCAAAGTTCCCGGTTGGACCGATAACGCTGCCCATACCAGGACCAACGTTGGCAACGGCTGTGATAGCGCCAGATATACTGGTCACGGGATCAAGCCCCATCGCGCTCAAGCCACCTGCAATTAAGATAATCGTAATAAAGAACATCAAACCAAATGCGACTAGTGAACGCACAATATCGTCATTCACCGGTCGCTGATTGTAGCGTTGAACAAACACGCCCGACGGGTGAATCAGTTTCATCATCTGCTTATGAAGCATGGTCATCGCGATCTGGAAGCGGAAGATCTTGATACCACCAGAGGTTGAACCTGAGCACGCGCCCGCCATCATTAAAAAGGCAAACAGCGTGGTAGGCAAAGCGCCCCACGCGGTGAAATCTTCTAAGCCAAAACCGGTTGTGGTTACGACTGACACAATGTTGAACATCGAAACACGCATCGCATCCATGACTGTGTAGCCATCTCTAACCACCAACCATGTCGATATCACGGCACTGGTGACCAAGAATAGATAGGTGAAACCTCTCACTTGCGCGTCTTTGTAGAGGATTGAGAGTTTTCTACCACGCAGTGCGCTAACAAACAGTAGGAACGGCAGACCACCAAGGAACATGAACAGGGTTCCTACCCAGTGAGCACTGTTAGAGAAGTGGTTCATTGAGCCATCTGATGTTGAGTAACCACCCGTAGACAGTGTTGTGAAGGCATGATTGATTGCGTCAAAGATACTCATGCCTGCAAACAGGTAGCTAATGATGCACAACCCAGTCAGAACCAGATAAACCGCCACGATGTTCTTGGCGACCGTTTTCGCTCGTGGGCTGCTTTTATCTGACCAATCGGATGATTCGGTTTGGAACAGGCGCATACCACCGACGTTGAGCATTGGCAGAACCGCTACCGCCATAACGATGAAGCCGATGCCACCTAACCATTGCAGTATAGAACGCCACAACAGAATACTTGGAGCCATGCTGTCTAAGCCGCTTAATACGGTTGAGCCTGTCGTGGTGATACCAGACATGGTTTCAAAATAGGCGTCAATGAAGCTGATGTGGTTGATGAAGACAAACGGCAGTGCAGCAAAGGCACTGGCTATCGTCCATACCAGAGAGGTGATCAGGAACATGTCCCGTACCCCAAGTCGGAACTTAGCTGAACGGCCTAAGCTCAAGCAGATGAACGCCACAATGTGCGTGATCACTACCGACTGACCAAACTCGAGGAAGCCACCGGTGCCTGTGAAAAAGGCAACCAATGTAGGGATGTACATGAAAAGGGCGAGTTTTGATAACACTAACCCTATCACTAATAATATCGGACGAAAGTTGACCATAGCTTAATAGACCATAGCTTTAATTGATTACAGCTTTGTGCCGGAGCGCCGTTCTCACAAAAGAAAGTTGCGAGAAGAAGCTCACGAGAACAAGGCTATAAGAAGAACGGGCTCGGTTGGAATAGAGACTCAACATCCGGTACGTATTTCTTGTCCACTAGGAACATCACTACGTGGTCATCCTGTTCGATTACGGTTCTATCGTGCGCGATAAGTACTTCTTCTCCGCGAACAATCGCACCAATAGTGGTGCCCGGTGGTAACTTGATGTCGCCAATCGCTCGGCCAACCACTTTAGAGGTGGTTTCGTCACCGTGAGCAATCGCTTCGATCGCCTCTGCAGCGCCGCGACGTAGAGAGGATACGTTTACGATATCAGCACGACGAACGTGAGTAAGCAGCGCAGAAATGGTCGCTTGCTGTGGCGAGATAGCAATATCAATCACACCACCCTGAACAAGGTCTACGTAAGCACCACGCTGAATCAGTACCATTACCTTCTTGGCACCCATTCGCTTCGCCAGCATGGCTGACATGATGTTGGTTTCATCTTCATTGGTTAGGGCGATGAACACGTCCACTTGATCGATGTTCTCCTCGGTCAGCAGCTCTTGATCGGCGGCATCACCACAGAATACGATGGTGTTTTCTAATTCTTCAGACAGCTTCTCGGCGCGAGTGTAGCTGCGCTCGATAAGCTTGATACTGTAGCTCTGCTCAAGGCGTTTTGCCAAGCTTGCACCAATGTTACCACCACCGACAATCATGATGCGGCGGTACGGTTTCTCTAGGCGCTGTAGCTCACTCATTACTGAGCGGATGTGGTTACTCGCTGCGACGAAGAACACTTCATCATCGGCTTCAATGATGGTGGTGCCTTGTGGACGAATAGGGCGACCTTGACGGAAAATAGCGGCAACACGGGTATCAATGTGCGGCATGTGCTCACGCAAAGCAGACAATGCGTTACCAACCAGTGGACCACCGTAGTAGGCTTTTACTGCTACTAGGCTAACCTTCTGTTCAGCAAAGCTCACAACCTGCAGTGCGCCTGGGTATTGAATCAGGCGCTCGATGTAGCTGGTCACTAGCTCTTCGGGTGCGATCAGGTGATCGACTGGGATGGCACCTGATTTGAATAACGCTTCTTTCTCTTCTAGGTATTGAGGAGAGCGAATACGAGCAATTCGGTTCGGCGTATTGAAAAGAGAGAAAGCAACCTGACACGCAGCCATGTTGGTTTCATCCATGTTGGTTACGGCAACCAACATGTCGGCATCTTGCGCACCCGCTTCACGTAGTGTGTTTGGGTGGCTGGCATAACCGTTTACAACCCTAAGGTCGTACTTATCCTGAAGTTCACGAAGTCGGTCAGCATTACGGTCGACAATGGTGATGTCGTTGTTTTCACCAACCAGGTTTTCAGCAAGGGTACCGCCAACTTGTCCAGCACCTAGGATAATGATCTTCATAGCCTTTCTCTTTTCTTTACCGTGGTAATTCTAGTTATCTAACTTTATTTTGATAATGCACTAGAAAGAAACAGCGGCTAAGAAATAAATTCTTAGCCGCTGTTAGTTGTTATGCCTGTTTTACTAGAACTGCGTAGTAGAAGCCATCCATATCTTCTTCTCCAGGTAGTATTTGACGACCCGGATTTTCGATATCAGACCCAACCAACGTAGCGTTCTCAGTGCGTGCTAGGAATGCTTTCACTTGCAGCACGTTTTCTTGCGGCGTGATAGAACAAGTCGCATAAACCATGGTGCCGCCTTCTTTCAGCTGACGCCACATTGCATCCATAATCTCGCTTTGCAGTTCAGCCAGCGCATCAATGTCAGACGCACGACGTAGCCACTTGATGTCAGGGTGACGGCGAATGACGCCAGTCGCTGAACAAGGTGCATCAAGTAGGATACGGTCGAACTTATCACCCATCCACCACTCTTCTGGGTAGCGAGCATCACCACAAATTACGTCGGCACGCAGTTGTAGACGCTCAAGGTTATCGTAAACACGGTCTAGACGTTTAATGTCGCAGTCAATCGCAACCACTTCAGTGTCTTGAGTGTGCTCAAGAATGTGTGCCGTTTTACCACCTGGCGCAGCACAACAATCTAAGATCAGCTCACCATCTTTTGGTGTTAGGTAGTCAACCGAAAGCTGAGCGGCAGCGTCTTGCACTGATACCCAACCTCTGTCGAAGCCAGGAAGCAAAGTAACATCACAAGGTGCAGCTAATTTTATGGCATCGGCTGCTTCTGGGTGCAATGTGTATTCAATTTTTTCGTTTTTAAGTAGTTCAACATACTCGTCACGAGTGTGGTGTTGGCGGTTAACGCGCAGCCACATTGGTGCCTTACTGTTGTTTGCTTCAACCAGTTGCTCCCATTGATCTGGGTAGCTCTCTTGAAGCATTTTTAGAATCCAGCTTGGGTGGCCGTATTTGCCTGCATTGTGACTAACGGCTTTCTCGTCCAGTTCTTCTTGGTCACGTAGGTAGCTACGTAGCACAGCGTTGATCAAACCACTCAGGCTTGGACCACGCAGTGTTTTAGTGCCCTCAACCGTTTCAGCAACCGCGGCATGCGAAGGGATACGCATGAAGCTTAGTTGGTAAATGCCCACCAAGATTAGGTGGTGGAATACACGCTTTTTACCTTTAAGCGGGTTTTCCATCAGTTCGTTAGCGATTGACTCTAAACGAGGCAGGTAACGAAGTGCGCCGTAGCAAATCTCTTGCAGTAGAGCATGGTCTCGTGGACGGATCGTTTTTTGAGCCGCAGGGAGAGCGTGTGACAGAGAGTGGCCTTTATCGACAACTTGGAATAGGACATTTGCAGCAGCAGCGCGAACATTCATGAGGGGTACCGAATATTTATTTGAATACATGAGGGCATCTCTGCCCTCGTAAAGGTTTTCTAAGCTGCGTAATTAGCAGCTTTAAAAGCGGATTAAGAAAGTTGTGTACCAACTTCAAACCAGCTTGCACGTGAGTTCAAGATATCCTGAACTGACATGGCTTTTTTACCTGGAACTTGCAGTTGTTCAAGAACAAGTACGCCTTGCCCTGTCGCAACATAGATACCAGTTTTATCCGCTTGCAGAATGGTACCTGCAGGCTTATCAGAAGTTTGCTCTGCCACACGGCTTTGCCATACTTTAATGCTGTTCTCAGCAGCTTCAAAGTGACTCATTGGCCATGGGTTGAAGGCACGAACGCAGCGCTCAATATGCGCAGCTTCATCACTCCAGTTGATACGCGCTTCTTCTTTGCTTAGCTTCTTCGCGTAGTTCGCAAGCTCATCGTCTTGCTTTTCTGCAACTGCTTTGCCAGAAGCGATGTCCGCTAGACATTCAACAAGCGCATCAGGGCCAAGGCCCGCTAATTTCTCGTACATAGATGCGCTAGTATCTGTCGCTTCGATAGGCAGCGTCGCGATACTTAGCATGTCGCCAGTATCTAGGCCGATATCCATCTGCATGATCGTCACGCCTGTCTCTTTATCACCCGCCCAAATAGAGCGTTGAATCGGAGCAGCACCACGCCAGCGCGGTAGGATAGAGCCATGTACGTTGATACAACCTAAGCGAGGCGTATCTAATACAACCTGCGGAAGCAATAAGCCGTAAGCGACAACAACCATGATGTCAGCGTTCAATTCAGCTAGCTCTTGCTTAGCCTCATCTGACTTGAAGTTTTCTGGTTGGTAAACCGGAATATTGTTTTCAAGTGCGATGTTTTTTACTGGGCTCGCAGTGAGTTTTTTACCGCGGCCTGCTGGGCGATCTGGCTGTGTGTAAACAGCAACAACTTCATGCTCCGAAGACAACAACGCCGCCAAGTGACGGGCGGCGAAATCCGGAGTACCTGCAAAGACAATTCTTAAAGACTGACTCAAGGTAGGCTTCCTTCTAATTTAGTAATAGCAGCGGTTATTAACCTTGTTTCTCGTTGAAACGTTTAATCTTCGCTAGCTTATCTTGGATACGTTTACGCTTTAGTGGCGATAGGTAATCAACAAACAACTTGCCTTCTAGGTGGTCAAGTTCGTGCTGAACACAGATAGCCAGAAGGTCGTCAGCGTCGAATGTGAATTCGTTGCCGTCACGGTCTAGTGCTTTAACCGTTACTTCTGCAGCGCGAGGTACTAGAGCTCGAGCGCCTGGTACAGATAGGCAGCCTTCTTCGATTCCATCTTCGCCGCGCTTCTCAGTAATTTCAGGGTTGATAAGCACCATTGGCTCATCACGTGTTTCTGAAATATCGATAACAACGATGCGTTGGTGGAAATCTACTTGCGTTGCCGCAAGGCCGATACCTTCTTCGTCGTACATGGTTTCAATCATGTCATCAACGAACTTTTGAATCTCTGGGGTAACTTCTTTTACCGGTTTCGCCACGGTACGTAGACGATCATCTGGTAATGTTAATACTTGTAATACAGACATATACACTCGAAATATTGAACTGTGCCGAAACAGCTTAAACCTTGTTGGCTCAATTCTAGACATTTTAGAGGTCAAATGACAGCATCCTGAAGGTAATTCTCCAATCAGATGTCATATATTCAGACCAAGGAACCTAGGTCATGCGTCATTTATTGCCTGCTTTATCTCTTATTTGTGCCTCGATTTCGTTCGCCGCTACGGCTGAAAATAGTGAGCAACCTTTAACCATTAAACAGGGCGCACCTGAGGCGTATGTGGTGGTTAAGGGCGATACTTTGTGGGATATCTCTGCGATGTATCTCGATAGTCCATGGTTGTGGCCAAGGTTATGGCAGGTCAATCCAGAGATAGAAAACCCTCATCTCATTTATCCCGGAGATAAACTGTCTTTGGTTTGGATTAATGGCGAGCCTGTATTGAGCCTCAAGCCTGTTATCAAGCTTAGCCCTAAGATTCGTGTCTCTGAGAAGAAAGCAGTACCTACCGTCAATGAAGGGCTGGTTTTGCCATATTTACAGTCTGATCGCTTGGTAGAGCAGCAAGATATCGAATCAGCGCAACGAGTATTAGGTACCAGCGATGGCAAACGCTTCTTATCGGGTGTAGAACGGTTATTTATCTCAGGTAACCAACAGCATCAAAAGTGGGGTATCTACCGCGCAGTTGAAACCTACCAACGGCAGCAACCCCAAGCAAGTATGACCTCTTTGCGTTTGGTCGCCACGGCGCGCTTAAAAGAAGTGGATGCTGAGTTCAGCAGCTTGCAGATAGACACTCAGCTGCAAGAGGTATTGCTGAACGACCTTGTGCTACCAGAACTTGGTGTTGATCAGGTGAAGCTCTCTACCACGTTTTATCCTGCACCTAGTGCGGCGGGTCAATTTGCTAATATCTTGGGCTCATTAGATGGCAGCCAATACAGCGCGAAGAATCAGGTGGTAGTGATCAACAAAGGTTCACAGGATAACCTTCGCCAAGGTTCTATGTTTACCCTCAGCGAAAGCGGTGCGGTGGTGTTTGGTAAGCAAGGTGAATACAGTTATAAAGAGTCTGCGGCGAGCGATAAGGTGCAATTGCCAAGTACCTCGCTGGGTAGCTTGATGGTCATTCGTCCTTATGAGTATTTTAGCCTCGCGTTGATCACTCAGAGCTCTAAGCCTGTTAGCAAGGGCATTCTGGCAGTATCGCCTTTGGATCTTGCTTTGACAGAAGAGGTTAAGGGCACCGAGTGAATGAGCAACAACTGAGTGCTTGGCTAACTCTAAGTTTTGTTCCTCAATTGGGTGGCAAACGCCTTTCTCGCCTGCTGAGTATCGATTCCCCTTCGAACATTGTTGGCTACTCAAGCCAGCAGCTGCAAGTGATGGGTTTATCAGGCAAACAAATTTCTTATCTAAGAGAGCAAGCCCCAAGAGAAGTGGAGGCTTGCTTATCATGGCAAGCAAAACAGCCTAACCATCACATCATTACCCCTAATTGCCCACATTATCCCAAACTGCTTAATGAGATTGCCTCTGCGCCCAGTGTTCTTTTCGTTAAAGGTCACGTTGAAAAACTGATCGAGCCTCAAATCGCGATGGTCGGCAGCCGCAATGCCAGTATTGAAGGACTGCAGACCGCCAAGTCCTTCGCCAAAGAGTTTGTCCAAAACGGTTTAATTGTCACCAGTGGCTTAGCTTTAGGTATCGATGGCTATGCTCATGATGGTGCTCTAGATAAAAGAGGGGAAACTTTTGCAGTGTTGGGGTCTGGCTTGGACTCCATTTATCCTGCCCGCCACCGAAATCTAGCTGAGAGGATCTGTGAGAACGGAGCGCTGATTTCAGAGTTTCGACCGAGTGCTAAACCAAGACCTGAACATTTCCCCCGTCGTAACCGTATTATAAGTGGCTTGTCGTTAGGAACCTTGGTGGTGGAAGCGGCTGAGAAGAGTGGCTCTTTAATTACCGCTCGCTATGCCATGGAGCAAGGTCGAGAAGTGTTTGCGCTGCCCGGTTCTATTCATAGCCCAACCAGTCGCGGAGGTAACAGTCTCATCAAAGCTGGAGCATGTTTAGTGCAAAATGCTCAAGATGTTCTGATTGAAATAAAGAGTCTGTTAAACTGGTCTATAGATCAGCAGCCGAGCTTATTCGAACCTACGCCGAATGAGGGTGAAAATGAACAATTGCCATTTCCACAGCTGTTAGCTAACGTAGGATTAGAGGCGACACCCGTTGATATTTTGGCACAGAGAACCCATATACCTGTGCATGAAGTCATGATGCAGCTTTTAGAGCTTGAGCTCTCAGGGCATGTTGTTGCAGTTTCCGGTGGCTATATTCGAAAGGGGAGAGGCTAAGCTATGATGATGGACATACTGATGTACTTGTTTGAAACCTACATCCATAGCGATTCTGAATTGCAGGTGGATCAAGACGAACTTGAAGATGAACTTCTTCGAGCGGGGTTTCACCAAGATGATATTTATAAGGCTCTCCATTGGTTAGAAGACCTTGCTGCACTGCAAGATACCGATAACCAAGCGGCGATTACTATGTGCTCTAATACCTCGATGCGTGTTTACACAAGTAAAGAGATATCACGTATTAATATGGAGTGTCGTGGTTTCTTGTTGTTCCTTGAGCAGATCAACGTCCTCACGACAGAGATTCGTGAAATGGTGATTGATCGTGTCATGGGGTTAGAGACCAATGAATTTGAGTTGGATGATCTGAAGTGGATTATCTTAATGGTACTGTTCAATGTACCGGGTAATGAAAGTGCTTACACGCAAATGGAAGAGCTGTTGTACACCAAAGAGCAAGGTATCTTGCATTAATACAGGCTTATCATGAGTAGTAAGATTGATAATCAGCTTTTTTCAGCACATGAACATGCGTTAGAGCATGAACCATGTCCACAGTGTGGTGGGGAGCTTCAGCTTCGCCATGGTAAGCACGGCCCATTTTTAGGCTGTAAGCAGTATCCGAGCTGTGATTACATCAAGCCTCTTCATCAAAATGATGGTCATGTGGTGAAAGAGCTGGGCGTTCCGTGTCCTAAATGCCAAAACGAATTGGTATTAAGGCAAGGTCGCTTTGGGATGTTCATTGGCTGTAGCAGTTATCCAGAGTGTAATCACATCGAATCTTTGGACCAACCGAAAGAACAACCTGAAGAGCAGCCACTTGTTGCCTGCCCTGAGTGTGGTCGAGGCCACTTGGTTGAGCGTAAATCTCGCTATGGCAAAACCTTCTATGCGTGTGATAACTACCCTAAGTGTAAGTTCGCCGTTAATCAGCCACCTGTTATAGGTCGTTGTGAACAGTGCCAGTTCCCGTTGTTACTTGAGAAGAAAACAGCCAGTGGTACCAAGAAGCAATGCGCTGATCGCAAGTGTCACCACATTCAATCTCAATAACTCGATATTATAGACACAAAAAAACGGCGCTCACTGAGCGCCGTTTTTGTATCCAATAAACTTTTTATATCAATAAGCCAATGTAGGCTTACTTCATCTGCTCAGCAAACTCATGCACAGCAGGGTAGGCTTGCTTATCAAGAATCTCAGCCAATGAGCACAAAGCTCTTTGTAATTCTGCGTTGTAGTCAGCGCTCACGTTAATGTGACCCATCTTGCGACCTGCACGCTTTTCTTTGCCATACCAATGAACATGACAACCACCTTGAGCAAGAATAGCCTCAGGAAGAGTATCTTCGCCAAGAATGTTGATCATTGCGGTTGGACGAATCAGTTTAGTGCTACCTAGTGGCATGCCACACACTGCACGTAGGTGGTTTTCAAACTGACAAGTCTCTGCGCCTTGTTGCGTCCAGTGGCCCGAGTTATGAACACGTGGTGCAATCTCATTAACAAGCAGTGAACCTTGAACATCAAAGAACTCAAGTGCTAGCACGCCAACGTAATCTAAACGCTCAGCAATGGCAGTGAACATGGCTTTAGCTTGCTCTTGCAGTTCAATGTCATCAATCGCTGTCGATAAGCTCAACACGCCGTCGGTGTGAACATTCTCAGCCAGTGGATACACTTGAACCTCGCCATTGGTATCACGAGCACCAACCAGTGATACTTCGCGGTCAAACGGAACAAACTCTTCAGCCACAATCGCTTGGTTGTCGGTCGCGGTAATGCACTCAGCTATTTCTGCCCAAGTCGCGTCAACATTGTCTAATGTCTTTAAGCGCCATTGGCCCTTGCCGTCGTAGCCGCCAAGTGTGCTCTTCAACACCATTGGTAAGCCAACGTGAGCAATTGCAGCGTCAAAGTCTTCGCGAGAGTTAACCACGTAGTACTTAGCATTCTTCACGTTCGCTTCGTCTAACAGGGCTTTTTCAAGACGACGGTCACCGCCAGCTTTGATTGCTTCTGTTGTCGGTAAGAACTTACCGCTGCGCTCACACACCTCAAGTACATCGTGAGGAATATGTTCGAATTCAGCAGTAATGACGTCCGCACGCTCAATCGCATTTTCTAAGCCGTTACCTAGAATCGCTTGCGTTAATGGGTGAACAATATTTTTGCTGCCAACATCAAAAGCAGAAATTTCAATATTCAGCGGTGCCCCAGCTAGGGACATCATGCGAGCAAGTTGGCCCGCGCCTAACACAAGAACATGCATGGAAATTAGTCCTCTGCAGGGTTTGGATTAGCCAAAACCGTTTCTGTTTGCTCAGAACGGAATGCTTCTACTTTTGCCATTACTTCTTCATTGTGTGTACCAATGATTTGAGCCGCTAGGATGCCTGCATTGGCAGCGCCAGCTTCACCGATAGCCAAAGTACCTACCGCGATACCTTTTGGCATCTGCACGATAGAAAGCAGAGAGTCCATGCCTTTCAGTGCTTTAGACTGAACTGGAACACCCAGAACTGGTACGCTTGTGAAAGCAGCAGCCATGCCCGGAAGGTGCGCTGCACCGCCAGCACCAGCAATAATTACTTTAATACCGCGCTCTTTCGCACTGGTTGCGTAGTCTGCAAGCAATTGAGGTGTGCGGTGAGCAGAAACCACTTTTGTTTCGTACGCCACGCCAAACTGATCCAACATTTCTGCAGCTAGCTTCATTGTTGGCCAATCAGATTTAGAACCCATGATAATACCGACAGTCATCTCAAACTCCTTCAGGTACGATTTAATTAGTGATTAGATATTTTGCGCGCATTATACGGGTAAAATTACTTAAGGAAAACGTTTGCGTCAGTCTAAGTTGTTAATTGATACATTTTATAAACAAATAGCTTTAGTCACAGTGAATGATAATTTGTACACTTAGCGAGTTCGATAACTGACTTAATGAGGCAACCCGTGGATAACTTTCAACATACATTGCAGGCATTACAACAAGGTGAAGTCATTGCTTACCCGACCGAAGGCGTTTTTGGGGTTGGTTGTGATCCTGATAATCCACATGCCATCAAGAAATTACTCGAGTTAAAACAGCGTCCAGTTGAAAAGGGCTTGATCTTGATTGCTGCAAGTTACGAGCAGCTGCTTCCTTATATTGATGAAAGCCAGTTGACGGAAGAACAGTTGGTAACAGTGAAAGCGACATGGCCAGGTCCGGTCACTTGGATTATGCCAACCAGCAGCAAAGTTACTGACTGGGTCAGCGGCCAGTTTGATTCCATCGCGGTACGAGTGACGGATCACCCTTTGGTTCAAAGAATGTGTAATGAGTTCGGCAAGCCGTTAACCTCTACCAGTGCCAACCTGACTGGCGAGCCGCCTTGTATGACGACTGAAGAAGTTAAGCAGCAACTTGGCCAACATTTGGTGGCTATTTTAGAAGGTCAAACGGGTGGTCGTGAGAAGCCAAGCGAAATTAGAGATGCAAAAACGTCGAAAATATTAAGACAGGGCTAAACCCTGCAAAGGAAGTAAGATGTCAGCAATTGATAAAGAAGCAGTAAAACAGTTTTTACTGAGTCTACAAGATTCGATTTGCCAGCAGCTTGAGCAAGCTGATGGTACTGCACTGTTTGAAGAAGATGCATGGCAGCGTGAGCCTGGCGAGCGCCTTGGTGGCGGTGGTCGAACTCGTGTGATGACCAACGGTGCGGTATTTGAGCAAGGTGGGGTTAACTTCTCTCACGTAGCGGGTAAGGCTATGCCTGCCTCAGCTACAGCTCATCGACCTGAATTAGCCGGACGTAAGTTTGAGGCGATGGGGGTTTCATTAGTTGTCCACCCTAACAACCCATATATCCCAACCTCACACGCGAACGTTCGATTCTTCATTGCGGAAAAAGAAGGGGAAGACCCGATTTGGTGGTTTGGTGGTGGTTTTGACTTAACGCCATTTTATCCTGTCGATGAAGATTGCCAATCTTGGCACCAAACAGCCAAAGATCTTTGTGCGCCATTTGGAGATTATGTTTATCAAGAGCACAAAGAGTGGTGTGATAAGTACTTCTATCTTCCTCACCGAGACGAAACACGTGGTGTTGGTGGGTTGTTCTTTGATGATCTTAACGAGTGGGGCTTTGAAAAGAGCTTTGCTTATATGCAGGCGGTCGGTGAAGGTTTTGCAGCCGCATACTTACCAATTGTAGAACGACGCAAACAGACGCCTTATGGTGAGCGCGAGCGTGATTTCCAACTTTATCGTCGTGGTCGCTATGTTGAATTTAACTTAGTCTATGACCGTGGCACTCTATTTGGTTTACAAAGCGGCGGTCGTACAGAGTCTATATTAATGTCGATGCCGCCATTGGCTCGCTGGGAATACCGCTACGAACCACAAGCGGGTTCACCGGAAGCTCTGCTTTATAGCGACTACCTAAAGCCTCGAGTTTGGTAGTTCTTCCTTCCTTATAGGGATAGTGATAGGGTCATCTATATAGATGACCCTTTTTTATTTCTGTTAGGTAAGGATATGACACAGCAAGTAGATCGTTATGCCGTTTTCGGTAACCCTATTGGGCAAAGCAAATCGCCATTCATTCACACATTATTTGCTCGCCAAACCAGCCAACAACTTACCTATACAGCATTACAGCCAGAGCACGGTCAATTTATCACTGCTGCCAAAACCTTTTTCAGCGAAGGTGGTCGAGGGTGCAATGTCACAGCGCCTTTTAAAGAAGATGCCTATCAGTTAGCCAATCGCCTAACTGAGAGAGCTGAACTAGCTGGTGCCGTAAATACCCTTAAGAAGTTAGATGATGGAGAGATCATTGGTGATAACACCGATGGTGAGGGCTTAGTTCAAGACCTGCTTCAACATCAAGTCACGCTAAAAGGAGCACGTGTTCTTCTTCTTGGCGCTGGTGGTGCTGCGAGAGGAGTGATTCAACCTCTTCTCGACCAAAAGCCACAACAGCTGGTGGTCGCTAATCGAACCAGCTCCAAGGCTGAACTTCTGGCTGAGATGTTTTCGTCGCATGGCAACATCAAGGGGATGGGGCTAAGTGATGTTAATGAAGGCTTTGATGTCATTATTAACTCTACCTCATCTGGTCTAAGCGGGCAGCTTCCTGAAGTGTCTGAGGTGATTTTCAATTCTACTAGCGCCGTTTATGACATGGTTTATGGATCTGGAACGACGGTATTCAATCAATGGGCATTAGATAATGGTGTTCATGCTGCTTATGATGGTTTGGGTATGCTAGTGGGGCAGGCAGCAGAAAGCTTTATGCTTTGGCGTGGTCTTCGTCCGGGAACAAAACAGATTTTAAGAGAATTACGTAAAAATCTAGAGATGTAATGGGGTGTTTATAAAAAATGAATCAATCAATTCTATTTCCTGATATCCAAGATTGGGATGAAGAGAGCCGAACAATCACGTTCCCAGCACAACAGTCGGGCGCATTGATTGAATGTGTCATGTCTATTGAGGAATTATCACGATTGGCAGGTAAAGATATAGAAGAAGGCGATCAAGCTTTAGTTATCTTTTCAGAGTTACGTTTCGATATTGAAGAGCTAGCGGAAGAGTTAATAGAAGAAGAGGAGTATGACTCCTCTAATCGGATTCAGATCAAAGCGCTTTAGACTGAAATTACAGAGTCTAGATAGTCATTTTTATTCTGAACGTAGTTGTCTGCAGACTTCTGTAGAAAGGCACGCTCTTTATCATTTAATGGGCGAGCTTGTTTTACTGGGCTTCCTACATAGAGGTAACCGCTTTCAAGTACCTTGTTTGGTGGCACTAAGCTACCAGCACCAATCATCACTTCTTTTTGGATAATCACGCCATCCAACACGATCGCTCCCATACCAACAAGTACACGATCCTCAATAGTGCAGCCATGCAGCATTACTTTATGCCCGATAGTGACATCATTACCTATTAAGAGAGGATAACCGTCAGGGTTTTCAGCATTCTTATGGGTGACGTGCAAGACACTACCATCTTGGATATTCGTTCTCTCTCCAATATGAATGTGGTTCACATCCCCTCGAGCTGCAACCAAAGGCCACACGCTAGAGTCGTTACCGATTTTGATATCACCAACCAGTACTGAACTGGTATCTATATAGACACCTTGCCCAATCTGAGGGGATATTCCTTTATAACTGCGTATTGAACTCATAAATCCTCCTTTATATAGGCACCTTAAGCCCTTAATTAAGAGGAATACTAGTGAAAATGGGGTGTTTTGAACAAAAAACGCTCGAACAATCAAAAAAGTAAGAAAAACTTCAAAAAGGGCTTGCCAGTGTGATCGAAATCTCTATAATGCCACCTCGCTGACACGGGATGGCTTCGTAAGAAACCAAAACGAATCAGCAGGTCAAATTAG
>NZ_JBFRJF010000049.1:0-15410 GCF_041468745.1 Vibrio sp. 10N.286.52.F8 | reverse complement strand
CCAATTAGGAAACAAAGCCATAAATAGCAGGCATTTACACAAAATGTGACGTTCACATTTTGTCATAACTTTAATAATTGTATATATTCCTCGCCTAAAATAATAATTAACCTAAGTTAATATAATGACTGTCAGCTCATCTACTCAATCTCGTGAAACGCTTCTCAGCGAAAACGAACAACTTGTCTCTACCACTGATTTAAAAGGCGTGATTACGTACAGTAATGATGCTTTTTGTCGCATAGCGGAATACAGCCAACAAGAATTGCTAGGGCAACACCACAATATCGTAAGGCATAACGATATGCCGAAAGCCGCTTTTGCTGATATGTGGGTTAACCTAAAGCAAGGTAAAGCTTGGCGTGGCATCGTAAAAAACAAAACCAAATCTGGTGGGTTTTACTGGGTCGATGCTTATGTAACTCCAATTTACGACAATGGTAAGGTGAGTGGCTACCAATCTGTTCGTGTTAAGCCAAAGAATGAATGGATACAAGTTGCAGATAAGGCTTACCAAGGCCTCTTGAAGGCTGAAAAGTCGGGTCGCCAATGGTCATTAAAGATCAGTGACAGTGTTCGTTACGCCGTGTTGCTAGGCTCTTTGGCTGCGCCGTTAATTTCAAATCTCATTGAAGTAGGGCAAGTATCACAATGGTTGTTGAGCCTACTTCCTGTTTCAGCATTAGCACTGCTTTTCCGACAAGAGCTGATTGATACTCCACTGCAGTTGAAAAAGCTGCAATCTAAATTCGATAGTGTTAGTCGTCTTGTTTATTCAGGTAATAGTCAGTTCTCTATTGCCGATTTTCACTTAAAACTATTGTCTGCAAGAATCCACACCGTATTAGGTCGCATGACAGACTCAGCCAAGCCGTTACAAGATTTGGCTGACAACCTAAATGCGACGTCATTTGAAGTATCAGAAGCCTTAGATCAACAAACAAAAGACATTCTTCAAGTACGAGAGGCGACTGAAGAGGTTGAAGTCACCGCCAATGAGGTCTCTTCTCGCACAGAAGAAGCGCACCAGATTGTTGATGTGACTTTGCAAACCTGTGCTGGCGCTAAAGAAAGCATTAATCAAACTCATCAAAACTTAGAGAGCCTAGCTTCTCAGGCTGAAAAGGCGACTCAAACGACTTACCAACTGAGCGATCAAGCGCAGAGCGTAAGCAAGATAATGGAAGAGATTGGTGGAATCGCCGAACAAACCAACTTGTTGGCCCTGAACGCTGCGATTGAAGCGGCGAGAGCGGGCGAGCAAGGACGAGGCTTTGCCGTTGTTGCCGACGAAGTCCGTGCATTGTCGGGTCGAACCTCAAAGGCTACGGTTCAGATCAAAGAGAGCATCGATACCATGCTAACGACGATTGAAGGGTGGCAAAAAGATATTCTGGCGAACCGTGAGCAAACGGACGCATGTGGTGATGTTGCGAAGGTGAGTGCAGAGCGCTTGTCGGAAGTCGAAAACCTAATGCAATCCATGAATGAACTCATGCAGTCTGTTGAAAGTTCTGCTCATAAGCAACGTGAGCTGTCGAGTGAAGTCAATCTGCATATGCAGTCTATCGCCTCGACCGCAGAACAAAACTTAGTGGCAACGCATTCTGTGAAAGACCACTCCACAGAGCTAAAAGAACAAGTCAATGAGTTCTACCAACTGGCAAAGCGTTTCGAAGAAAAATAGCCGTTAGATTTAATCCGAATGAGAGAAAAGACAAAAAAAGCCCCGTATTTTCATGCGGGGCTTTCTGTATGCATCAACCCATTGAAGGGCGAGACAATGTATTCAAGATTAAGCTAGAAGCTCTTTCGCTGTGTTTACTACGTTTTCAGTAGTGAAACCGAACATCTTGAATAGCTCACCTGCAGGTGCAGACTCGCCGAACGTTGTCATACCGATGATCTTGCCACCGAAACCAACGTACTTGTACCAGAAGTCAGCGATGCCAGCTTCTACAGCGATACGTGCCGTTACGTCAGATGGAAGTACAGACTCACGGTACTGCGCGTCTTGTTTGTCGAACGCATCAGTAGCAGGCATAGAAACTACGCGTACTTTCTTACCTTCAGCCGTTAGCTCAGCAGCAGCGTTAACCGCTAGCTCAACTTCAGAACCCGTTGCGATAAGGATAAGCTCTGGCTTGCCTTCACAATCTTTCAGGATGTAACCACCCTTAGCGATGTTTGCTACTTGCTCAGCGTCACGATCTTGTTGTGCAAGGTTTTGACGAGAGAAGATAAGTGCAGAAGGACCATCTTTACGCTCGATTGCTAGTTTCCAAGCAACAGCAGACTCAACTTGGTCACATGGGCGCCATGTGCTCATGTTTGGAGTTAGACGTAGAGAAGCGATTTGCTCAACTGGTTGGTGAGTTGGACCATCTTCGCCTAAGCCGATAGAGTCATGCGTGTAAACTTGGATGTTCTGAGTTTTCATCAGAGCAGCCATACGCATAGCGTTACGCGCGTATTCCATGAACATTAGGAACGTTGCGCCGTATGGTACGAAACCACCGTGTAGAGCGATACCGTTCATGATAGCCGTCATACCGAATTCACGTACACCGTAATGGATGTAGTTACCAGAGAAGTCGTTCGCTTCAAGAGACTTAGAACCAGACCACATAGTTAGGTTAGAAGGCGCAAGGTCAGCAGAGCCGCCCATGAATTCTGGTAGCATAGCACCGAACGCTTCTAGAGCATTTTGAGATGCTTTACGTGATGCGATGTTTGCTGGGTTAGCTTGAAGATCAGCGATGATTGCCGATGCTTTCTCTTCCCACTCAGCTGGTAGGTCACCGTTTACGCGGCGTTTGAATTCAGCTGCCAGCTCAGGGTATGCTGCTTCATAAGCTGCAAGTTTCTCGTTCCACGCTGCTTCCTTAGCTGCGCCTGCTTCTTTCGCATCCCACTCTGAGTAAACTTCCGACGGAATTTCAAAAGGACCGTGCTCCCAACCTAATTCTTTACGTGTTGCTGCAATTTCTTCAGCGCCTAGTGGAGCACCGTGACAGTCGTGCGTACCTGCTTTGTTTGGAGAACCAAAGCCAATCACTGTTTTAGTGCAGATTAGAGTAGGGCGAGGGTCTGCTTTAGCCGCTTCAATCGCTGCGTTGATAGCGTCAGAATCGTGACCATCTACCGCTGGGATTACGTGCCAGCCGTAAGCTTCGAAACGCTTAGGTGTATCGTCAGAGAACCAACCTTCAACTTCGCCATCGATAGAGATACCGTTGTCATCCCAGAAAGCAACCAGCTTACCAAGACCAAGCGTACCTGCTAGAGAACATGCTTCGTGAGAAATACCTTCCATCAGACAGCCATCACCCATGAATGCATAAGTGTAGTGGTCTACGATGTCGTGGCCTTCTTTGTTGAACTGAGCAGCTAGCGCTTTCTCAGCCATAGCCATACCAACAGCGTTAGTAATGCCTTGACCTAGAGGACCAGTCGTTGTTTCGATGCCTGGTGCGTAGCCGTACTCTGGGTGACCTGGAGTCTTAGAGTGCAGTTGACGGAAGTTCTTAAGATCTTCAATTGAAAGCTCGTAACCTGCTAGGTGCAGCAGAGAGTAAATCAGCATTGAGCCGTGGCCGTTAGACAGGATAAAACGGTCGCGGTCAGCCCACTCTGGGTTTGCTGGGTTGTGGTTTAAGTGAGAGCGCCAAAGTACTTCAGCGATGTCTGCCATACCCATAGGTGCGCCTGGGTGACCAGAGTTTGCTTGTTGTACGCCGTCCATGCTTAGAGCACGAATAGCGTTAGCTAGATGTTTGCGATTCATAAGAACTTCCGAATAAAAATTAAGAAAAACAAAATTGATAAAAGTAGGGGAACTGAACGTTCCCCTATTTGAATTTGGTAAGAGTGATTACAGCTTAGCTGCGATCATGTCTTCTAGTTTGCCTTGGTCAACGGCGAAGTTGCGGATGCCTTCAGCCAGTTTCTCAACAGCCATTGCATCTTGGTTGTGGTCCCATAGGAACTCAGCGTGAGTCATCGCTGCTGGACGCTCTTTAGTACCGTTAGAGTCGATAAGCTTCTCTACTACTTCGCCTTCTGCTGCTTCTAGGTCTGCTAGAAGTTGAGGAGCGATAGTTAGACGGTCACAACCAGCAAGTTCAAGGATCTCGCCGATGTTACGGAAGCTTGCGCCCATAACAACAGTTTTGTAGCCGTGGTCTTTGTAGTAGTTGTAGATATCTGAAACAGAGATTACGCCTGGATCTTCTGAAGCTTCGAAATCACGACCTTCTTTCGCTTTGTACCAGTCCATGATGCGACCAACGAAAGGAGAGATTAGGAATACGCCAGCTTCAGCACAAGCGCGAGCTTGAGCGAAAGAGAATAGAAGCGTTAGGTTACAGTTGATGCCTTCTTTCTCTAGGATTTCAGCAGCACGGATGCCTTCCCAAGTAGAAGCCAGTTTGATAAGGATGCGGTCGTTAGTGATACCAGCGTCGTTGTACATTTTGATAAGTTGACGAGCTTTAGCAACGCTGCCTTCCATGTCGTAAGAAAGACGAGCATCTACTTCAGTAGAGATACGGCCAGGTACAACTTTTAGGATTTCTTTACCGATGTTCACGTTAAGCATGTCGCAAGTATCTTGAACTTGCTGTGCTTTATCACCGCTTTGCGCTTTTGCGTATTCGATAGAAGCATCGATTAGAGGAGCGTACTCAGCAATTTGAGCAGCTTTAAGAATTAGAGATGGGTTAGTTGTTGCATCTTCAGGAGTGTACTTGCTGATAGCTTCGATATCGCCAGTGTCAGCTACAACAGTTGTTAGTTTACGAAGTTGCTCTAATTTATTGCTCATTTTGATCATCCTATGTATCGCATAACACCTCATTAATGGGAGAGGTGTGGGCATTTGCAAGCTAACTAATGAAGTTCTCAATGGTTGTACCAGTGAGCCAAACTTACATTAATTTAAATTTTTCTCCGAACGAACATTTGCACAGAACATTTGATCGCTCGATGAGTAAATGATGTGGCCATATTTATCCGATCTAGCCCCAAAGTCAACGGTAAATAGTACTGTATGGTGACTTCAGTCAAATATATTTCGCTCTAGTAATCATGGGCTATGCAAGCAAACGTTTAACGAGCAAAGTGAGGTGAATTAATCAACAACAAAACCATGGTTATGACTATGAGCAAATGTACCTTGCTGTTACATATGTTTGGGGTGTAAACTTGTGTATCACTTGCTTAAGCATCGAACATTTGTTCTTCAAGCAGGTAAAATAATTGTTAAATATTGGTTGAGTGGTATATGAGTAAGAATATCCAAGATGTTTCCGAAGAAAACACTGATCTCCTCACTGAAGTAGCGGTTGCTTATTATCAAGATGGTGCCACGCAAGAAGAGATATCTAAAAAGTACTCTATCTCCCGTGCAAAGGTTGGTCGAATGCTCAAGCAAGCCCGAGATGAGGGCATTGTTGAGATCACCGTGAAATATCACCCCGTCTTTAGTGCGAAGATCGAGCAACGTTTGATCGAACGATTTGGTGTAAAGCGTGCGCTTGTGGCACTAGACCAACCAAATGAAGAGAAGCAGCGATTACAGGTTGCTGGTTTAGTGTCTAACTACCTTACCAGTACACTGAAAAACGGCATGGTAGTGACAGTAGGACAAGGGCGAAACGTATCGTCTGTTGCTCATCACACTGGCGTCATTACGCCACGAGACTGCAAATTCGTGTGTGGTATCGGCGGTATTCACCCAAGAGGCGGTATGTTTAATGCCGACCATATATGCAGGCAGTTAGCCAAAAAGTACGGTGGATCTTCTGAAACCTTATACGCGCCCGCTTATGCCGAGAATAAAGCGCAAAAAACCGCATTCATGGAAAACAGCACCGTTAAGCAGACCCTCGATCTCGCTCGAAAAGCCGATGTCGCTTTGGTCGGTATCGGTGATATGAGCGAAAACAGCTATATGGTCGACTTAGGCTGGTTTACCGCAGGTGAGGTCGTTCAATCTCGTTTATTACAAGGTGTCGTCGGTGACTTTGCGGGTTATGACTTTTTCGATGTTCACGGTAAAACAGCAAACACAGTAATGAGTGACCGTGTGATTGGTTTGGCCTTGGAAGAATTTCGCCCAATAGCGGAAGTCATTGCCATTGCAGCGGAGAACAGTAAGCCATTAGCTCTATTAGGCGCACTAAGAACCGGTGTGGTCGATGTGATAGCGACCAGCGTAAGTAATGCTTTGACGGTACTTAACTTGGACGAACAACTTAGCGTGAATAAACCAAACAGCAGTGAATCGTAAGATACTTAAGCTTCGTTGAATTCACTATTTGAGTAATCATGGAAATTCCCCTGATGAAACCAGTGCAATAAGGGGGATAACTATTAGACATGACTCGAATAGTGAATTTGTTCAGCGGTTGAAAGAATTATCACTCTTTAATGTTAAGCCACACTAAAGGAGATAATTATGAAACTGTCATTTATCACACACGCTATTTCTAGCAACAGTGACCAATCAAGTTCTATCTTTAAATCTATTTCTATCTTTGGGCTTAGCTCAATAGCCACGGTTTGTATGCTCACACCTACAGTACATGCCGATGATAAAGTCGTCGCAGGGTATTTTGCGGATTGGCAATATCTGAATAAAGACAACCCTTATACCGTTGACGACATACCTGCAGACAAGCTCTCACATATTATTTACGCCTTCTTGAGCATGTGTGGTCCTCATAGCGGTGCTGGTGAGCCCGTCCAAAAACAAATTCAGCAGCAATGTGCAGACAAACAACCATATACCGCGATTATTGTGGATAAAGAAGCTGCGTTAGAAGTCGATTTCGGAGACGTGGGTGTTGATGTCGCCTATAAAGGTCACTTTGCCCAGTTAGCTCAACTGAAGGCCGACAATCAAAATATCAAAATTTTGCCCTCATTTGGAGGGTGGACAATGTCTGAACCTTTCCATGCGATGGCGAAAGATCCTCAAGCCATTGCGCACTTTTCAAAAACTGCTGTTGAATTGATCCAAAAATACGACTTCTTTGATGGTATTGATCTTGATTGGGAATACCCAGGAGGCGGCGGCTTAACCACTTCGCCTTGGAACCCAGAGACGAAACTAACGGATGAGCAAAAAGCGCTAGAGCGTGAAGCTTTTACTCTTTTAGTAAAAACAATCAGAAGTGATTTGGACGCTCTATCAAAGACGACTCAAAGAGATTACGAGCTTTCAACGGCTGTCGGTGTTGGTGCTAAGGCAGCTCAAATTGACTGGAACGCAGCTAGCCCATATCTGACGAACATGTTTGCGATGACGTATGACTTCCTCGGAGGCTGGGGAACTCAAACAGGTCACACAACAAACTTACATGCCACCGAGCGTAGTTGGTGGGGAATGGGAGCTGATGTCTTCATTAATCAGATGATAGAGCAAGGTATTCCTAGCGAGAAGCTCGTGATCGGGGCAGCTTTTTATGGTCGAGGTTGGCAAGGGACAAAAGACTTTGCTGGAGAGCTGCCTAAAGGTGACCTAGTTTCTGAACAAGGGGCGCAGTTTGGTACCGGTGAAAACGGTTACTTCATGTTTTGGGATCTTATGAATAACTACAGCAACAAACAAGGTTATGAGTATAAGTATGATGAGCAAGCTCAAGCACCTTATTTGTGGAACCCAGATAAAAAAGTATTCATATCTTTTGAAGATCAGCGTTCTATTAAAGCAAAGGCAGAATGGGCGAAGAAATCAGACCTAGGCGGCATTTTTACTTGGGAATTATCAGGAGATCCTTCCGGACAGTTGATCGATGTTATGCATAGTGAAATGAATAAAAAGTGAAATGAATAAATAACCGAACAGAAAATATCTAGAAAATAAGGTAGGTGTTTATCTGCCTACCTTATTTAGCTCGTCTATTTAACTCGCGTTCTTAAACAGAACATTCCGCGTGCTCGGTCACTTTCTTGTTTAGGTGAGTAGCCAGCTCATAATAAGGAATAGGGCGAGAGAAGTAATAGCCTTGCATTAAGTCACATCCACATGCCTTTAGAATTGCGAAGTGTTCGTTTGATTCTACGCCTTCTGCTAATACCACCATGCCGAAGTTCTTACCGATTGCGATGATGTTTTGCACCATGGTGAGTGACTGCTGATCGACAGCAATGTTCTCAATAAAGCTCTTATCGATTTTAAGTTCATCGATAGGCAGTGCTTTCAACATACTTAGTGATGAATAACCTGTCCCGAAATCATCTAAAGAGATCTTTATATTCTTCTCTTTGAGGGCTTCAAAAGTCGGTTTCACCAAAGTCACATCTTCAATGAACAAGCTCTCGGTAATTTCTAGCGTTAAACAGCTAGGAGAGAGTTGATACTTTTCTAGTGTCGCGAATAAGTGCTCAGAGAAGGATTGATGAGAAAACTGACGCACTGATATGTTGATCGACAGCCCGATCTTTTGTTCTGTTGTTCGGTGCAAGTGGGCGATCTGCATAATGCTGGACTCAATAATAAAAGTCCCCAGTTTTTGCATTAAACCCGTGTTCTCTGCTATCGGTATAAAGACATCTGGCGGAACAAAACCCAATTCCTCATCAATCCAGCGCACGAGTGCTTCTACACCATGAATACTTTCATTTGCACGAACCAGCGGTTGGAAAACCATGAACAGCGTTTGTTTCTCGATAGCGATGCGTAGCCTTTGTTCTACTTTCATTTTGTAGAGATGAGCATCTTGCATTTCCGTTGTGAAAATACTGTACGAGTTTTGCTGCTGTTTCGCTTTGTACATTGAAATATCGGCAGAACGTAACAGGCTATCCAGATCTTTTCCGTGTTCTGGGAAACGCGCTATGCCGATGCTGCAACCTAACAAAAACTGAGCGCTTTCAACTTCATAAGGTTGAGAAAGCACTTCAATAATGCGCTTGGCGAGTCGTTTAATTTCAGCTTCATTCGACAAGGGCGTCAAGAACAAAAACTCATCACTGGATTCACGTACCAATAGGCTGAGGCGAGATCGGAACCTCATCAAACGCAAAGCGATCTGTTTGAGAACCTTATCTCCAAAGTCATGCCCGTGGGTGTCATTGACGCATTTAAAGTTATCGATATCGATAAACAACAGCGAAAACGGCTCTGACTCATCGTCAATCCATTTACCAATGTTTCTACGCATGTACAAACGGTTTGGCAGAGAGGTTAAAGGGTCATGGTTCGCCTGATAAATGAGTTGGCTACGAGTCCGTTGTTCATTCTTGGCAATCGACTTAACCAAAAAGTAGAAACCAAACTGAAGAAAAATAAAGGCAACGAAAAGAATGCTGAACTCTTGTATGAATATACTATCGACGTGAGTTAGATCCGTACGTCCTACCACCCATAATTTGTAGTTTGGGATGTATTTCGCGCTCATCAAAGAGTGGTACTCTTCATCGTCGACGACAAAAGAATAGGTTTCTTGCCCATTCATCGCTTCTTGTACGCTAATTCCGAAGTGGTCGGTAAAGATACTTGCAATACGCTGTATGACATCTTTGCCGACTGGAGAGGAATAGGCACTCTCAGATTCAATATCACTTGAATAAAACTGGCGATAGCTGTCTTTTCTGATCAGGCTTAGTGTATTGAAACTTCCGGCGTGAGCATTATTTTCAAATACGATCGTTGCGTCTAATCGTAGCCCTGCGGTCATTACTGCATCGGTTTTCTTGCCATCGATTGAAATGGATTTTCTCAGCGGGATGACTAAGCTATTCAACGAATCTTGAAAATAGGTACGGCCAAGCACCATGCTACTGCTTGATAGGGCGTCTAGGAAGGAGCCTCTGGTTGGCGCGTATTGCAGCAAGTTCCTTTGATTCGCAAGTTCGAGATTTGAGCTAATCGAGAGGTAATCACCGTCGGTGTTCAACAAGCCAAACGCTGCTATCGCAGGGTGGGTCTCAAGTAGCTTGTCTAATATTGGCCTAATCTGGATAGATGCAGTACGTGTGAAATCAGACTGTTGAGCCAGTTGATGGCCAACCACTTCTAACAAGGCTTCTTGACTGGTCAGCAGCGAGTTGACGGAGCTAGAAAAAAGCTCAACCTGAATGTGTTGCTGCTCTATGAAGTCGTCTCTGTTTGCTTTCCAGTTTGTTATTCCCAACGCGGCGAAAAGTATCAGGGTCAGTAGTACGACAAACGCGTACAGCGACCAGATATTTTGCTTAAATAGAGCCATGAGATGCCTTTGTTGGTTACTACTTTTAACAGACTGCAAGTGACAAACTATTGGGTTGTCAGCGCGATTCATGCAACGAAAAATACAAACATCAATGATGAAAGTATTAATGATTAAATAGTGTAACGACTACGAGCAGAGATTCTTGAGTGAAAAATTAGTATTCATAACGTCGATAACGATTAGTTTATGATTAATCACGAATTATGGTTAGCAAGTTGATGTGGGTTACAAATCAAACGGCGTGAATCGAGTCTTGGTCTCAAATGAACATAGCGTTAACTGCGACATAGAGGCTTACTTCATGAGACGTGGGGCCATCATTATCAGTAAGCTCTTTATGCATGCGCAGTATATTCTAATAGTTGCATTAAGCGAAGTTGAATTACTTTTTAGTCACGGCGATAGGGAGTTTGTCGTTAGCACCCCATTCCGTCCATGAACCATCGTAAACACCCATTTCACCGTTATAGCCAGCGAGTTTAGCGGCTAATAATATGATGCAAGCTGTTACGCCAGAGCCACAGCTAAAGAACATAGGTTGAGAAGGCGTTAATTCTAGCGTTGAAAAGATATCAATAAGCTCTTCTTGGGACTTTAACTTGCCGTTTTTGAGTACTTGGGCAAATGGTAGGCAAATAGAATTCGGTATATGGCCACTACGCAAGCCTTCACGTGGTTCAGGAACTTCTGAATCGAAACGAGCTTGAGAACGAGCATCTACAATGTTTGCGCTCTTGTCAGTTGAGTAACCTTCAATCTGCTGAGCACTGACAAAGTAGTTGTCTTGAATATGGCCTTCAAAATTGCCCGCTTTTACTTCGGTGCGATAGTCAGTCTCGGTCGCGTAACCGGCTTCGATCCAAGCTGGCAAACCGCCATCTAAGATGAATACGTCGTTGTGTCCCATTGCCATAAACATCCACCACGCACGAGGAGAAGCGAAGGTTCCGGAGTTATCGTAAACCACAATCGTACTGTCTTGATTGATGCCAATTTCTTTTGTGCGAGTGTTGAAGTGTTTTTCGCTCGGAAACATGTGAGGAAGCAGAGTGTGCTTGTTACAAAAGTCTTTGTCGTAGTCAAAACGAATAGCACCAGGAATCATTTGTCCTTTGATCTTTTCTGACTCGCTTGGAATTTGAAACTCGATGCTGGCGTCGAGGATGATGATATTGTCTTCTGCTAGCAAACGTTGTTGAAGTTGTTGTGGTGAGATGAGTGGCTGATTCATTATTGTTATATCCATTCTTGTTGTTTTAGCGATTCTTACTGTTTTAGCGAATACAGTGGTAGAGCGATTACTGTTGCTTTTGCGAATACAGTTGCTTTACGAATACCGTTGTTGCATCGATGGCTACTGTGCAGCTCGACAGTGGATGAACTGATAACTGCTTTGTCCGGTTATTTGATTGTTTAATGTATCAAGCGCGACCACAGAATCAATAGGGCAGTCTGTGGTAGGAGCAATAGAGAGCCGAAATACGTCATTATCTTTTGTCTGAACCGTCAGATAACGCCTGTGCCCATCTAAGGATTGAGTAAGCGTGTTCGAAATTACTTTGGCTTGAATACGTTGCCCCGTCTCTGATGTTAGCGGGAAATAGGCAAGGGCAACTAACACGCCTACGCCACACATTAAGATAAATAGACCTATTTTTAACTGTTTCATGAGAGTAAGTCTTTGAAGGTTATGTTGAAAATATAAGTGAGGTTGGTGGTAAAGTGAATGCTACTCGCTAAGAAAGCTGAATTAACTGCTCTTCGACGAAAATAAAAAAGTGAGCATTTCTGCTCACTTCCTACTTACAAACAATCCATTTTGACTCTGTTTCGTCAGAGATCTCGCTAACGACAAGTTACCTGCTGTTAAACAATTTACTGCCAGACAATCTGAGAGTCGCCGCTAGAAACCACTTGTTGTAATGGAGGTTGACCATCGTAAAACCAAATCTCTATCAAGAGTGCGTCATGGTTTACTGGTGCTGCAAAGTTGGAGGCGAACACACCGTTATCTAGTGGGCCCGCAATGACCTTGCTGGAGTAATCCGGCTTCAAGGTTGAGTCATCTCTTGTACTAAAGCGGCTATAAACGGTCACAAAAGAACGGTCTGTCGAAATGCTGCTGATGTCAATGTTGAGATCAAACTGTTCAACAGAGTTGTAGTCAAATCCATCAGGTACCACCAAATCACTCATCGTATAGCTCTGCGCTGCTACCGCACTTGTCGCGGGAGACGGCGAAGGCGTTGCTGTTACCGGAGTCGTTGCTGTTACCGGATTCGACGGAGTTGCAGGTGTCGAGGGTGTAGATGGTGATGCCGTAGATGTACTTCCGCCCCCACCGCCGCCGCCTCCACAGCCGGCTAATACTAATGGCGCTGCAGCTAAAATAACGGCTAGTGACTTCTTGATGTTCCAAGTGCTTTGTACAGACATACGTTTTTCCTCAAAGAGATTGCGACTTGAATCAACGCAATGATTGTCTCGATATTGTTTAGTGTGAATAGTCATAACGTCTCTCCTTATGGTTCGTAACGTTGGTTGTCTGCAGGTGATTGGTACCATGTTTGGTTCGTTTCACCGCCGGATTCTGCGTATTCTTTAAACTCTGGGTAAGCGGTAACAATATCGACGTACTCTAAAGGCCACTCCCATTCGTCATCCGAAGTCACTATTAGTGCCCAAGGGTGGTTTTCTAATGTTTTGAAGTATTTACCTGTTGATGGATTACTGTCATCGACGCCTAAACCAGCTTCAAAGAGGTTAGTGGTATCAAATGCTTCGGTTGGAGCTTGGTCTGGCAAGTGAACCTCCCAGCTGCGTCCTGGATGTAGAGGTAGGTTTTCACCATGATAATACCCAGGCGTTGCGAAGATGAACGGGTCGTAAGGCATATCGGTCCAGCTGCCAGTACTCACACCGTCACCGGCTAAAGTAATACCAATTTGGAACGAGAACTGCTCATCTTCTTTACATCCATTACTGGTGCGGTAGAAGGTACAGCCAGTGCTGATTTTTTCTGTCAGGTCATTGGCGATAACAAAGATTGCTTCGCTACGTCCATCTTCTAGGTCAAGGTCAGTGAATACACCGTTGTGTTTCATGTAAGAGCTGCCATTACTCACTAAGCTCGGGTCTAGGTTAGGAAGTCGAACAGCAAAACCATTTCTGTACGTTGCCCCGACAGCAGCTAGGCGGCCGTCGATAGTGGACTTAACGACTTTTCCATCTTTAAGGATCTCAGTAATGCGATACATAAGAACAGCATCGTTCATGTCGTAATCTGCTTTATATGGCCAGTTATCTTCGTACGCGAGCGTTGCGTAGCCAGAAGCACTTGGGAAGTAACGAGAGGTGGCACCATCGTTAAGAACATCGACTTGAATATCGACCACCTCACCAGAGGTTGAACCGCCAAAGTAACTTAGGTTGGTTTGTTGACTGAATCTAAAGCGAGCCCACGTCGTACCGGTCAGAGCGTTGATATCGACATTTAGGAACAGATCGTTTTCACCCGCATCTAACAGGTAATCGGTAAATACTTGCTCGTTGGCGCCATCGAAACTGCCATCTTGGTTCCAATCTATCCAAGCCGAAAGGTAACCGGTTGTTGAAGCCTCAATCACCACTTTTGAATCAAGACCAGCTTCAAGTGCGGTTACAAAACCGATACCACCGTTCGCCCACTCATCATCAATACCCACGCTTTCATCCGATTGCGGTGTTACGTAGCCGTCAAGATCGGCGTCGGGCGCGTCTGTACCTAACCAAGTCACGCCATCTAGTTCATGTCGAGGACCGTTACTTGCTAATAACGTTAGATAGGTATCTGGAGCGTCACCGAAGTCGATGTTGGAATCTTCATCTACGACAGGCGCATTGGCACAGCGAGCACCATCATTTTGATTCGAAGAAGGGCCATTCGATACGAACTCTACAGCAGGAACGACACCTGCAGCGATGTTTGCAGCGTTATCTGGGGATAGGTTGATACGGTAGATCTTACCGTCTTGATTTCGAGATACGTAATAGTAGCCGTTTACATCAAAATAACCTGCGCCAAACGTCCCTGTTTCTCCGGTATCACCAATATAGGTTTCTGCACCTGTAGTTGGGTTGAAGCTGTACAAGCCACCCGAGTTATTGTCGATACCATATAAAGAGCCATCACTTGGATGGAAAGCAAAATCAGTCAGTTTTACAGTTGCAGGGCTGCCTGCGATTTTGTTGACCGTGACGGTCGCATTCGGATCAGAGTCTAAAGGAGAGAGGTCAACAGTAAATAGTCCCTTACCTGTACGATACAAGTAGTAAACATGGTCATAGACGTCGCCGACATAGAAAGTGTGATCGGTTGGTAAGCCACTGGTATTGATAACTTCTGCTTGGAAGTCTTGACCAAGACGCACTAAACGTTTGTTGGTGGTGTCATAGCCATAAATATATCTGTCTTGAAAGTCGAAACCGACACCATTGATATTGGCATTCATACCCGTATCGTCTTCTAACAGTGTGGTTGAACCTGTTACTAGGTTTACACCCCAAACTTCAACGGGTTTCGACTGAAAGAGGTATGCTTGACTAGGGCAGGTATCGAATGGCGCTGCGTTGGCGACTAGAGGGGCACTTAATAGCAAACTTAACGTTGTAATTCTCATATCTACATCCTTGTGATGGAAGGTCTAGATATTCAATCAAGTTACGTGCCAGTTTTAAGTGTTTGATTTAATGGTTTTTTATTATTTATCGAGTTCAGTTTCCAATTTGAGTGTCAATATGAAAGTGTGCCATCCAAATAGCCAAAGGCCTTTATATTTCTATTTGATTAGAGCTAAGGATACAAGAGCTTAGGCGGTAATTACGAGTGATTGTCTAATAGGCTCTGTATGTATTCACTCGTGAATGGAACAATATCTGAGACCACTTTGGATGCTAAAATGCTTTCAGCGTTAGCTTTTATTCTGACATATCGAAAATGCTTGCCATAAACCTTTACTCCTCCAAACGGTAAACTCTTTCCTTTGTTAATCAATTCACAATCTGAGTTTGATTCATAAAGGGAATACCCCAGGGCAAGATCATGAAAAACCCATATGGAATAAGGGGTAGCGTGAAGTGATGTTTCCACTAATTTGTACACTGAAGTCACAACAAATTCAATACATTCAAGGTCGATTTGATGATCAGATT